>NZ_CAKMLL010000069.1 GCF_927797785.1 Candidatus Nitrotoga sp. BS
AAGTGCAGAATTAAAACAAAATTAAATCAATATGTTAAAATTGTTTCTTAAGAGAACTGACCCCGCGCTTTTGATTGGACGCGAGACGGTACCGAGATGCTTCTGGGACAGTTTGACTGTCAGGGCGAAACGAGCAACACCACTTTCGCTTGATCCACATGGGTGACTGGTGCGATTCACGCAACCACACGATGAAGCAAAGGGCGCGAAACCGTTTTGCAAAATAAAGGTGATGGCCAGAGCAGTAAATTTTTATCGCGGTTGTTTGCGAGTATTTTTTTGTGCTCTTGACTTAGGGGAGGCTAATGGGTGACCCCGTGCTTTTGGTTTTAAATCGCAGATAGAAACATTAACGAATAGACGAGTAACGCCAAGAAAGGCAGGGCGACCACAAAAGAAGACAGACAGTGCCAATTAATACTACTCTGACCCCAAATGTTCGTCACCATATCAGATAGGCTTCTAGCACCCGCAGAGCCACCACTAAGTGCATGAAAGCGTTTAACATCAGCTCTTAATTTAATCTCTGACGAGCTTAAATTATTATCCCTGTTTACCCATTCATTCGTTTAATTCGTTGCATTGTCCGCGAATTGAATAAAAACCTTGGCTACTGTGTCGTTCAATTTCTGTATAACCTGAAGTACAATAATTGCTGATTGCTAATTCTTTTTCTAATGCTACTTCTAATTGAATATAAAATTTACTGTTTTTATCTGTTCCTGTCCGGTCACTATTTTGATTTCGTTCTCCACGCCCACCACCCCTTCTACCTTCACGACTAGAAGATTTTTGCTCGTTTCGTTCTTTAAACTCTTTAGAAATTGAAAATTCTTTAACGTTGTTTTGTGTAATATGAGTATTGAAGTAGTATTTATTATCATCTTTTTTGGCGTTTGATGAACACCCTAGCAATGAAAACAATAAAAGTGCTATTAAGTGATTTTTGTTCATTTGTGCATATCTCTTTATTGTAGAAGTCATAAAATGCTTATAAAGATTTCTCATGTAGTGGTCAAGTAAAATTGGCCACAATTTTGTAGCTTAATTTGTATCTTCGCTCTGATTCATTTGGGCTTATTCCACCGTTAAATAGCGCCAGTGTTCTGCCCAAAGGTAAGATTGAGGTTCATAACTGTTCACCTCATTACGTTTTTTACGGAACGATTGCGCGGTTTCAAGCAACTTATTGCGTTCTGCCTTACTGTCTTGTTCATTGTCCGGAAACGAACTGGTAACCAGTTCACCTTTCTTACCAATTAAGCGCACCTCAAGCGGGTAATGACCACCTTTCCAAATTTCTTCTTTTTTGTTATTTCTGTCACTGTCAAAGTACGGCGGGTAAATTCTTCTTATCTGATCCAGACTAGCTTGCACAATACTAAGAGGAAGTTTTCCAGTTGATTTAAGCGAAATATGCAATAGGCCAATATGTGGGTCAAACCGGATTAGTTCACATTGCTTTACCTCGAATTCAATCGGATCACTGGGCATACCAAAACCAGACAGACGAACATGAAGTTTCTTGATGTCGGTGCGCTGGAAGCGAGCCACCTTATTTTTGTCATACCAAAAACGCCGGACGAAGGGATGGAAATAGTTGTACGCCTGATAATCGTGGCTATCACGATAAAGATCTTCATCGCTGGGATTATCTTCATCGTTGGGATTATGTTTAACGGCGTTATTTTTTGAATCCCATTGGGAATTTTCCAAGCGCTCTTCGAAATCTTTCAGCGAACCTGCACCGACATACTTTCCGTCTTGATTCACCAACCACAAACGGAACGGAATAATAATGTGCGTCGTTAGGCTTGCTATAGTTCTCATGCTGTCCCCTTGTCCACCCAAATTTACTCGAAGCGATTCCAACAAAATTGGCATACTACCCCAGATAACCGCCTATTTGTGCAACGTTACCAGTAAAAGGTTGCTGTGCAATCTGATTTTGTGAATGCGATAATCCATCGTGCATTCAAAACACACGGGGTCAGTTCCGAATGGCACTTACTTAAGGATTGATACATAAATAAAACAGTAAGTTACGTAATTAAAGAACTGGACAAAAAACACTTGGTACAATTTAGAACTGAGTTATACGGCAATAAATCGCTGGCTTCTTAGGTGATTTTCCGGTCATTATTATCTGCAAGTTACTCTTTTTTCAATGTACTTGGCTTAAGTAAGTGCCATTCGGGTCAGTTCCCACATTCCAACACTACCCCAGATGCAGATCGCCAACTCGCTCATGAAGGACTGCACTAACTTTCAGAATGATAAGAAACTGGCAGCATGGTCTCCACTCGTTGCCAGATGATCAGTCGGAGTTACCTATTTGCATTTACCTCCCCGTCACTTAACAGACTCCCAAAATTTGGGCCATTGGGTTAAGCTTACACATCTAAATTAATTATCCAATACAAAACAGACACTATGGCCCAATACGTTTTTACCATGAATCGCGTGGGTAAGGTCGTTCCGCCCAAACGCCAAATTCTCAAGAATATTTCCCTCAGTTTCTTCCCCGGTGCCAAAATCGGTCTACTTGGACTGAATGGCTCGGGCAAATCTACTGTGCTGAAGATCATGGCCGGGGTAGACAAGGATTTCGAAGGCGAAGCTACTCCAATGCCGAACTTGAATATCGGCTATCTGCCACAAGAGCCGCAACTCAATCCGGAAGATACCGTGCGTGCAGCTGTTCAGGAAGGGTTGGGCGAAGTATTCAGTGCGCAAAAACAATTGGATGATGTGTATGCCGCTTATGCTGATCCCGATGCTGACTTTGATGCGTTGGCCACCGAGCAGGCGCGACTCGAAGCCATCATCGCTGCCAGTGACGGCAACGCGGATCAACAAATGGAAATTGCTGCCGATGCGTTACGTTTGCCCGAGTGGGATGCTGTTGTCAAGAATCTCTCGGGTGGTGAGAAGCGTCGTGTAGCGTTGTGCAAGTTACTCTTGTCCAAACCAGATATGCTGTTGCTGGATGAGCCGACCAACCATTTGGATGCTGAATCGGTAGAATGGCTTGAGCAATTTCTTTTGCGCTTTCCCGGCACCGTAGTTGCGGTGACGCATGACCGCTACTTCCTTGATAATGCCGCTGAGTGGATTTTGGAGCTTGATCGTGGCCACGGCATTCCGTGGAAGGGAAATTATTCAAGTTGGTTGGAGCAGAAAGGAGAGAGGCTCAAGCAAGAAGAGTCCTCTGAGTCCGCACGCCAGAAGGCGCTGAGCAAGGAGCTGGAATGGGTGCGTCAGAATCCCAAGGGACGGCAGGCTAAATCAAAGTCGCGTATTGCCCGCTTTGAAGAATTAAATTCGCAGGAATATCAAAAGCGCAATGAGACCCAGGAAATCTTTATTCCCGTGGCGGACAGGTTGGGTAATGAAGTTATCGAGTTTGATAATGTTTCTAAAGCATATGGCGACCGACTGCTGATTGACAATCTCAGCCTCAAGATTCCGCCCGGCGCTATCGTTGGTATTATTGGGCCCAACGGCGCGGGTAAATCAACGCTGTTTCGCATGCTGACGGGAAAAGAAACGCCGGATTCAGGCGATATAAAAATCGGCTCAACAGTTAAAATTTCTCATGTAGATCAATCGCGCGATGTGCTGGAGAACGATAAGACTGTGTTCGATGTAATTTCCGGCGGTAATGACATCCTAACCGTGGGTAAATTTGAGACGCCATCGCGCGCCTACATCGGCCGCTTCAACTTCAAGGGTGGAGATCAGCAAAAGCTGGTCGGTAATCTTTCAGGTGGCGAACGGGGTCGTCTACACTTGGCGAAAACCCTTATCTCGGGAGGCAATGTCCTGTTGCTGGATGAACCTTCCAATGACCTCGACGTGGAAACCCTGCGTGCACTTGAAGACGCACTGCTGGAATTCGCCGGTTGCGTGCTGGTTATCTCGCATGATCGCTGGTTTTTGGATCGCATAGCGACTCATATTCTCGCCTTTGAAGGCGACTCGCAGGTCACATTTTTCGATGGTAATTATCAGGAGTATGAAGCTGATAAAAGGAAGCGCTTGGGTGAGGAAGGTGCGAAGCCTAAGCGGATTCGCTATAAACCGATTAGTCGATAAGTTTTGTTGGCTAATAGCCTGTCGGTCTTAAAGAGGAGCCTCTTGCAAAAGTAGTCGTAATTTTTATAACCAGCCTTGCATGCGCTAAAACGGTGTCATCGTCAACTTGTGGTCAAAATAGTCAAAAACTCACCAAAAGCCCATTTGACGCGATTGGGAGGATTTGTGATTTATTGCGCACTTTTAGCAACCGTTTACCCGGCTATAAAACTGCAACTTTCATCAAGTAACATCAAAAAATTGCTGATTTTTTAAGCATTTTTAGCAAAAATAGTTTTGCAAGAAGCTCAGAGTTGTAGCTAAAATTTAGCTGAGCGCGGGGGGATTTTGCGAGCTTCCACCTTGCGGTGAAATGTCTGCTTACCCCCTTGGCAAATGTTGTAGGTGTGCTTGTTGAAGTACCAGCAATGCTCTCTTTGGTAACATATTCAAACCGGACTCGACACCTATTATTACCCCCTCAGTAGCTCATCACATGAGCCTGCAAGTAAAAATTGTACCCAGCTGAGGCATGTAACTAATCTAGTAAACTTAATCGTTATACGGACTCTAGCTCTTTCAGACGTTCTATTGAAAGCAGTCGCAACGAGTACTGGACAAACTATTTGAAAGTCATTTTGAATACAGGCAGACCGTTAGCAAGTGACAATTTTATTAACGTAGGCAGAACAGATAATCGGACGAGGCTTAAGGGCAACTCTAAAAATCCAATTTTCGTCACAATACTGCGTTACTCGAAAAAAATTATCGCTTACATATCAACTATATGCCGCGCTCAAATTTTTTACTCGCGCCTTGTCTTGTCTAGAAAATTGAATTTTTAGAGGCACCCTTAAATTTACACCGGGTATCGCGCTGAATTAGAATGTATTCATCATGGAATTTATGACTACAGCGCCCAGGCTCACCGCAGCCAATTCCGCGACTGTTCAAAGAAGACCCCTGCGATTTGGCGGTTTGGCAGCCTCACGGCCATCCTCCGGTACAGTAGACAACAAACAGATGATGGGCGAATTGCGGTGCATGGCGGCCGGCCTGTCTGCACTTATCTACTGTTATAGCCTCAGGGGATTGCAGAAAATCCTGGAGTTAGAAAATGCGACGCACATCCGGGGGTTCAATCCGTCCTGGCACGATCCGTTTTCACACGGCATATGGGACAACTCGAAAATTGCGCTGGGTTTTGTACTCGATGGCAGAGCGTGGCTGGTGTTTCGTGGATCGGACGACAGTCTGGACTGGGATGCCAATTTTCGTTTCTCAAAAACCAGGGATGACATTCATTTTGGGTTCTCGCGTTGTTGGGACGGCTTGTCGCATGTTGTCAGTCCCTGGCTTGATGAGATTGCGGGTGTAGTCCCCGCTCTGGTCGTCACCGGACATTCACTGGGTGGTGCCATTGGCGTGCTGGCGGCTCGTTCTATCTCTCAAAGAGGCGCGATCGGAATCGAAGCCGTTTTGACCTTTGGCGCACCGAAGGTGGGGTCAAAGCGATTTGTAGAATATTACAACGCCCTGCCCGCCAACATTCAAGGGGAGCAAGGCACAGTTAGTCTGCGCGATGTCACCTGGCAAACGCGGATCAAGGATGACATCGTCCCAAAGGTGTGTCCGAACTGGATGGGGTTCAGACATTGCGGACAAGATGCGAGCGAGCTGAAAACAGGCTCCGACAAACCATTGCGGCACTTCAGTACACCCAACTACATGCTCGGTCCTGCAACGAACCCAGGCGTGGTGGAAACACTGATCAATACCCTTTCAGGCTGGATTCCGTACCTGAAGGTGTTTTTCTACGGGGCCGAGAAAATTAAGCAAGGCGGACTCAGTCACCGAATGATCGGGTATCAGAATGCATTTGGCGGTGCATTGTCGTTTCGCGACGCTATTGCCCGGCACGACGCCGTACTGGATGCCATTCAGGATCCACGGCCAAACGACCCTCCTCGCAGCACGCTACCGCTACCGTCGTTTATGACGTTTGCGCAACCCGTTCCGACGCGTGATGAATTCCCGAAGGAGAGAACAAAAGGATGGACGTTGCGGCTGACCGTAGTATGCATCTTGGCCTTAGCGATGCTGCTGGGGTTTTTTGTGGCGATGCTTTGGTCGATAACATTTTTAACCCCGGAGATTCGACCCGTCGGTTACGGGCTGATTGTGCTACTGACCATTGGTTTTGTACAAAAACTGAGACAGGATATGCGCTAAATCAGTAAGCGTTCTGGGGACACGATACTTAGTTTAGGTATCATTACATGAAGAGGTCGAAGCCGAATGCCACCAGCAAAAACGTGATTCAAGGCTATAGACCGTTTTTAAGCAGCCCCGTCTTTAAGAATCAGTTTTTGAGTCTCTATGTCTGGCAGGCTGTTAGAATGGGAGAAAACCAACTAGCCTTTATCTTGATGTCGATTTTCAAGCCCTAAGGGTTGTTATTCGGCTGTAATTTTGAACCACTTGAAACTTAAATTGAGGAGAACCAGATGGAACATACTTTACCTGCACTACCTTACGCGATGGACGCACTAGCACCGCATATTTCCAAGGAAACGCTGGAGTATCACTATGGTAAACATCACCAAACCTATGTGACAAATCTCAACAACTTGATTAAAGGCACTGAATTTGAGAACGCCACACTGGAAGAGATAGTTAAAAAAGCTAGTGGTGGAATTTTCAACAATGCCGCCCAAGTTTGGAACCATACTTTTTACTGGAATGGCATGAAGCCTAACGGTGGCGGTGAGCCGGCTGGAGCGTTGGCGGACGGTATCAACAAAAAATGGGGCAGTTTCGAAGATTTTAAAAAAGCATTTTCTGCTTCTTGCCTGGGTAACTTTGGCTCTGGCTGGACATGGCTGGTGAAGAAGGCCGATGGCTCGCTGGACATCGTTAACACCAGTAATGCCGCTACACCTTTGTCCGGTGCTGACAAGCCATTATTGACTTGTGACGTGTGGGAACACGCCTACTATATTGATTATCGCAACGCCCGCGTCAAGTATGTTGAAAGCTTCTGGGGCTTGGTTAACTGGGATTTTGTAGCGAAGAACCACGCTTAATTTCTAAAGCTTGAACGAAAAAAATCCCGGGACTCGCCGGGATTTTTTAATTCAGAGAGGTTATTGGCCTACGGGAGCCTGCCTTAATCCTTGAACTCTTATTCCTTGCTTGATGCCATTTCGGGCAAACCAGCCGCTATTCATTTCCAGCGCATACAATGCATCACCTTGAGCGTGGTGTGGATCTAAGGTGTTAGGCTGCATTTTTTCAATGTTGAGAATAGAGCCATCTGCAGCGATGAAAGCAATACTTAAAGGCAGTAACGTGTTCTTCATCCAGAAGCCATGTCTGTCAGCCTTTTTAAAGATAAATAACATTCCACAATTAGGGCACAGAAAACTGCGCTGCATAAGTCCCTGGTTACGGCTTTGCGGGGTGTTGGCTGTTTCAGCAAAAATATTGTTTTTACCAATCTTCAGTGAAATTTTTTCACCCCAGGCTGGTTGCAAGGCAAAAAAGAATAACGCCGATAGCGCGAAAAAAAATCTCATATTGGTACCGTAAATTTATATGACTGGTTTAACTGACATCAAGCCTGGTTTGGTATCATGGAATTGAGCAGCCACATGTTAAACAAGATAATTATTTATACCACATTCCGCCTGCCAAGTTGCCGCCTATCCGGCTTATTGAGTTTTTGTCTGTTTTTTTTGCCTGTTCCCCTCTATGCTGTACAAATTACATTAAACGTGGCGGACGTTACTGCATCAAGCTTTACCGCACGCGGAATTAAAGTGGTATTGGCGCAAAAGGGTTCGGCAGAATTTAGCATAGATAAATTGCATATGGCAGACAATACATGGCACAAGGTACACGTGCATTGTGCAGAATTTATACTTAGTTCAGATCGCGTGACATGCCATAAAGGTAAGCTGGACGCAATTCCAGACATGCCATTCACATTTAGTTACGAGTTTGCCGCGCAACGATTGGATTTACGATTTTCCGCTAAAGCAAATGAGTTGTGGCAGGTAAGCGCTGATTTCCGCGCGCAGCCGTGGCGTGCAACTGTACAGTTACGCAATGCTCAAGTTAAGCGCTTGGCTGACTGGCTTCCACCCGATGGCCCATTGCCTACTCAGGGCACCCTCATTGGCACCTTGGTGGTGAGTGGTGATAAAGCGGGAGTAAGGCAGATCAATGCTGATGTGCATTTAGCTGGTATAGCTGCTGCGGATGCGAGTGGTTTGCATGCTGCCGAAAAATTGACAGGCAAACTGCATGTAGATGCTACTCACACAAGCCAAAAATGGAATTGGCGTGGCGCACTCGATTGGCAGAGTGGTGAGCTGTTCTGGCAACCGTTGTATTTGCGCGGCGGGCATACGCTTCAAGCCTCTGGCCAGTGGGATGGTGCACAACTAAACGTGACACAGGCTGTGGCTAATCTTCCAGAGGTAGGCAAGGTTGAGTTGAACGCACTGTGGGATGTTAAAAAAAGTAATTTATTGGAAGCCCGTGTAGTTGGCAAAAATCTGTCGCTAGCAAATGCCTTTAGTGATTACGCCAAACCATTTATGGTAAAGGATGCTGTGACGGCGGCAGAGCCGAAAGGGCGTGCTGATGTGGACTGGCAATATCGCAATGGTGCCACCCAGGCCTTGCACGTTAAGCTGCATGATGTGGCGATAGTGGATAGTAAGAAACGCTTTGCACTGCACGGCATTAATGCGGACATTCCATGGCATGCCCAACAGCAAAGTGAAGCGCATATGGCCTTTGCCGACGGCGAATTGATGGGGTTGCCACTGGGTGCAACGCAATGGCAAATACAGATGCGCGGGAAGAGTTTCATTCTGCCAACCGCCACACTGCCCCTACTTGACGGTAAGTTAGAAGTGAGCGACTTCCATTTGCAAAGCGTAAATGAAGTGTGGGAGTGGGATTTTGCTAGTAAACTTACTTCAATTTCCATGCAGAAGCTCAGTGCTGCATTACATTGGCCTGAGATGCATGGCTCACTTTCAGGCTCTATTCCCAAAGTGAGTTACCAGCACAAATTGTTAAAGGTAGATGGCACCTTGTTGTTTAAAGTATTTGATGGGGAGGTATTGGCAAATAACTTGAAGTTATTTGATCCTTTTGGCCTCGCACCTCGCCTATCTGGTAATTTAGATATGCAAGGACTGGATCTAGACCTCCTAACGCGCACCTTTTCTTTCGGCAATATTCAGGGACGTATTGACTTAGGAGTGCACAATCTCGAACTGGTGAGCTGGCATCCAGTACGTTTTGATGCGAAGTTGGGGAGCAGTCCTGGAAAATATCGCAAGAGAATCAGTCAAAAGGCAGTAGAGAATATTTCTTCGTTGGGAGGCGCAGGTGGAGGAGCTGCCTTGCAACGCAGCTTTCTGCGAATTTTTAAGAGTTTTGGCTATGACAGCATCGGGTTGAGTTGTGCGCTGCGCAATAACATATGTACGATGGCAGGGACTGAAGATCGAGGCAACGCTTTCACGATAGTAAAAGGTGGCGGTATTCCCGCCATCACTGTGATGGGCTACAATCGCAAGGTAGACTGGAGTGAACTAATAACCCGCTTAAAGAGGGTCTTGCAGGACAATAAAGCTGTGATCAAATAAAGGATGGGCACTATGAAAAAAATTTGGACCATACTACCTTTGGCAGGCATAGCAATGAGCGCCTGCGTCACCATCAATATTTATTTCCCCGCCGCAGAAGCGGAAAAGGCAGCTGACAAAATAATCGACGAAATTTGGCAAACCGAGAAATCTGTTACGGCTCCCAAATCTGACAAGCCTGCATCTGTTGCACCTGAAACTAAAAAGGAGAAAGCAATATGAACAACTTAATTAAGTTTTGTTTTGCACTGTTTGCTCTGTGTGTTTCTACCGCTGCATCGGCACAGGTAAACATCGAAATCAATACGCCTGGCGTTGTTGCTTTGAAGCAGTCAATGCAACAACGCCATACAGAGTTGGCAGCGTTTTATGCCAGCGGCGCGGTCGGGATAACTTCTGATGGCATGGTTGCCTTACGCGATGCCAACGCCGTTCCACTGGCCGCCCGTCAGAAGGTCAATGGGCTGGTTGCAGCGGAGAATCAGGACCGTAAGGCGTTGTATGCCGAGATTGCTCGCGCTAACGCGCATCCCGAGTGGGAAGGTGACATCCGCAGTACGTTCGCACAACGCTGGATACAGCGTGCCCAAGCGGGTTGGTGGGTACAGAGCGGCGGCACTTGGTCAAGAAAGTAACTGGCAAACTATAAAACTGATACCCAACTCACTAGTAAGTTGAGTATCAGGAGTCAATTTTCCTTGTAAATACTCAATCACTTTATAATTCTATGGGATCTTGTTAATGTTTTCATTCACTCCAACTTTGCAATACCATTGGTGTTGATGACCCCTGTTCTTGTTTTTGATATCGAAACTATTCCCGACATTGCCGGGATTCGTACCCTGTATGAACTTGACGAACAAGTCAACGATGGGGATGTGGCAGAGATGGCCTTTCAGATACGCCGCCAGAAGACAGGTAGTGATTTCTTGCAACATCATCTGCATCGCGTAGTGGCTATTTCGTGCGCATTGCGCGAGGGCGACAATTTCCGCGTGTGGTCACTGGGCGGACTGGAAGACGGTGAGAGCGCCCTCATTCAACGTTTCTTTGACGGCATCGACAAATATACCCCGCAATTAGTGTCTTGGAATGGTGGTGGTTTTGACCTGCCGGTGCTGCACTATCGCGGCCTGATCCACGGTGTTCAATGCGCAAATTATTGGGATATGGGAGAGGATGACAAGAATTTCAAATGGAATAACTATATCAGCCGTTATCATTTACGACATCTTGATTTGATGGATTTGCTTGCACTGTATACAGGCCGTGCCAATGCCCCGCTGGATGACCTGGCCAAATTAATCGGTTTTCCCGGCAAACTGGGTATGGACGGTAGCAAGGTGTGGGATGCTTATCAGCAGGGCAAGCTGAGTGAAATCCGAAATTACTGTGAGACCGATGTGGTCAATACTTATTTGGTCTATGCGCGCTTTCAGTTGATGCGTGGTCAATTCACGCCTGCTCGTTACGAGCAGGAATGTGAACTGGTGCGGAGTACCTTGAGCAAATCTCCCGAATCTCACTGGATGGAATATCTCGCTGCTTGGCCAATCGTAAAAATATAACCATGCACAAGCTTCGTCGTATCTGGCTTGCGCTGGGGGCAGTATGGGTTGCCATGACCATGTATCTTTCTCTTACGCCCCACCCTCCAGAACCGCTGCATTTTTTACATGCTGACAAGCTGGAACACGCACTGGCATATAGTTTTCTGATGTTGTGGTTCTGTCAGGTTTACCAACAACGGACGCCCCGTATTCTTATAGCGACTCTGCTGGTCGCTACGGGTGTCGGAATAGAATATTTACAGCGCATGACCGCTTACCGAATTTTTGATTATGCCGACATGCTGGCAAATAGTGCTGGTGTGCTTTTAAGCTTGTTTTTTATAAGTTTAGGCTTGGATCGGATCGGTGTCATGCTGGAAACTAAATTTTTTAAAATTGCAGAATGAGATGACTGATAGATCCGTACACGCAAACAGCGTTGTTGTTGAATCGCTTGATTACGAAAGTCGCGGCATTGCGCATGCGGATGGTAAAGTAATTTTTATCGAAGGCGCGCTGACAGGTGAGCGCGTCACCTATTCGTCATATCGTAAAAAAACCAGCTTCGAGATAGCGCAACTCGGCCAAGTAATTAAGCCAACTTTCATGCGCGTCCAGCCTAAATGCAAGCATTTCGGCGTATGTGGGGGCTGTTCCATGCAGCATATGGATGCCCGTGCTCAGGTTGCCGCCAAGCAGCGCATACTGGAAGACAATCTGTGGCACATCGGCAAGGTCAAGGCCCAGACTATTTTGCAGCCGATCTACGGTCAGTCATGGGGCTACCGGCAGCGGGCGCGGCTTTCGGTGCGCCATGTATTGAAGAAGGGCAAGACACTGGTAGGCTTTCGCGAAAAGCGTGGCGGCTATGTGGCGGACATGCAGCATTGCGAAATCCTGTCGCCTAAAATTGCCAAGCTTTTGCCACTGCTGGGACAGTTGAATGAAAAATTTACAACTCGCGACGCATTGCCGCAAATCGAAGTGGCTGTCGGCGAGCATGTGTCAGTGCTGGTGCTGCGCATTTTACAAGCACTTTCGCCAACTGACGAAGAGGCCATCAAACAGTTCGCCGATACCCATGCGGTACAGTTTTGGCTGCAAACCAAAGGACCGGAAACTGCGGTGCCATTTTATCCCCTGGACGCACCACCACTGACATACAGCCTGCCAGAGTTCGGAATTACCATGCCATTCGCACCGACTGAGTTTACCCAGGTCAATGCGGATATGAATCGCGTCATGGTGAGCCGTGCCGTCCGTTTACTTAACCCTCAACCGAACGAACGCATCGCGGATTTATTCTGCGGACTGGGCAACTTCACACTGCCCATTGCGCGCAGTGGTGCTCAGGTAGTGGGCATCGAAGGTAGCGCGACGCTGGTACAGCGTGCCGCACAGAATGCCGCGTTAAATGGCTTGGTGGACAACACCCAATTCAGCGCAATGAATTTGTTTGAGATAGATGAAGCAGCATTGGCACAGTTAGGTCATTTCGACAAAATGTTAATTGACCCGCCTCGCGACGGCGCGTTTGAACTGGTCAAGGCGCTGGGCACTGATGCGCCGAGTCGCATTGTGTATGTCTCATGCAACCCCGCAACACTGGCGCGTGATGCCGAAATATTAGTGCATCAGAAGGGTTATGTACTAAAGGCAGCAGGCGTGATGAATATGTTCCCGCATACCTCTCATGTCGAATCCATTGCGCTGTTTGAAAAAATGCAGGCTTAACACATGCTTTTTGATGTTCCTAAAGAACTGCGCTTGGCAGCACTTCATTGGCTGGCCGAGACAGATCATGTTCTAAAATCTGCGGGCGTCATTGCGTTAGCTCAAGCATGGAAGAAAGACGAAATCATTCTGGAGACTGACGCACCCCTGACCACACTGCGCCTCATCCCCGGCCACCCGTTACTTCCTGAGCTTGTTTCATACCTGGAAGTGCCACGCAGGTCTATGCACACTGAAGAAGGTCGTGCTGCGCTGATTCATGCGCTGACACATATCGAATTTAATGCTATCAACCTGGCCTTGGACGCTATCTGGCGCTTCCCGAAAATGCCGCGCGAATATTATATCGACTGGCTCAAGGTGGCGGCTGAAGAAGCTCGACATTTCTCTTTACTTTCTGCCCATCTGGGTACGAAAGGTTATGCCTACGGCGACTTTGCAGCACACAACGGTCTTTGGGAGATGGTCGAAAAAACCACTGGTGATATCCTCGCCCGTATGGCACTGGTTCCGCGCACTATGGAGGCACGCGGCCTGGATGCCTCCCCACCTCTGCGAGCCAAGCTTGCGCAAGCAGGCGAAATTGCGGCAGCTAAAATTATTGACATTATTCTTGCAGATGAGATTGGTCACGTATTAATTGGCAACCGCTGGTATAACTGGGTTTGCGAAACACGCGGCCTAGAGCCCGTGTCGACCTATGCCTCGCTTGCAGAAATTTACAAGGCACCGACACTACGTGGGCCGTTTAATATTGAAGCAAGGCGGGCGGCGGGATTTAGTGAAGGCGAACTGATAGCTTTGATGGCTGTTAAATGACGGCTACTCAGTAAATTTATCCAGAATATCATGAGGAAATAGAGCGTAATGGACGCAGCTTCACGCTCATGAAAAAAGCCTGCTCATTTTGTTGTGGGAATTTATTCGGTCCAGTACTTAGATACCCAAGGTGCGGCTTGCACGTAGCGGAACCTTCGGTTACGCCGTCCGGCCAACGCATCGGGTGGGTTGACTTCGCCATGAAAAATCAGGATGCGCGCGCCCTCTGGAATTGTTGGGGCACACCAGTAGTTGCATGGCCAACGCGGAATACAATGATATTTAAAGCTGCGGCACCAAGCATCGGGCCAATAGTTCAGCTTACCCTGGCGATGCAACCAGTCAGAGAGAAATGCCTGCTCATGCCGGAAGTTACGTCGGATATCAGCCTGTTTTGCCCTGAACTCGGTCAACAAGCCAGCATGCGCGCCGAGGCGAAAGCGGTAAACCGATGAGTTGCCTGTGATGCGCCAACGTCGTTTCCAATCATGAATAATAAGAAATTCGCCCGGTGGCTCGAAAAAGCAGTCAATATCATCAACGATCACCACATCAAGATCCAGAAACAACGCGGTGCCCTGTAATCCGTGCAGGTCGGCCTCGAAGGTAGTTAGCTTTTTCCAACCACGCTCGGGAATTCCATCTGGCAAAGCCAAATCAGGAATGGGCAGGCACTGCACTTCGGCACGTACGCCTTCATTTCGATCAGTCAAACAGACAAAGCGAAACGGTCCACGCAAATGCCGTGTCACCATCGCATATAACCTGTTAACGTATTCAGGGCCGTACTTAACACCCCATTTCATACACAAAATTACGCGTTCATCTGTTCCTTCATAAGGATTCGTTTCTGATTTTTCTTTTTTTTTCGTCATACAGCTTGTATATAGTTACACGTCACACCAGTTCCAGCCAGCAGAATGACAAGCAAAATCATAAATGTATTATGAACAGCTAACGGCTACGCGTGTAAGAATAATGGGAAGGAAAAATTCATTCTGTCTTCTCGATCTGTTTAATAATATTCTGCAATGCCTGTAACGGATCAGCGGCGCGGGTGATAGGGCGGCCAATGACCAGATAGTTCGCTCCTTGATCCAGTGCGGCACATGGCGTCATAACGCGCGATTGATCATCCGCAACAGCATCGGCTGAACGAATGCCAGGCGTAACTAAACAGAATTCGTTTCCACAATGCTGGCGCAGCAAAGCAGCCTCCTGCGCAGAACATACAACACCGTCTAGCCCGCTATCGCGGGCAAGCCTAGCCAAACGCAACACCATATCGGCGGGAGTAGCTGCAATCCCCAGATCGGCAAAATCTCCCTGCGCCATACTGGTAAGTAATGTCACGGCAATCAGCTTAGGCGAGTTGGTATACCGGCTCATTACGTCACGCGCCGCTTCCATCATCTTGCGTCCACCCAGTGCATGCACATTAACCATCCATACTCCTAATTCAGCTGCAGCTTTACATGCCTGAGCCGTCGTATTCGGAATATCATGAAATTTCAGATCAAGGAATATTTCAAAACCACGCTGCATTAGCAGTTCGATCAATTGAGGCTTTGCTGTGTTGAACAATTCTATTCCCACCTTGAGGCGACATAACCCAGGCTCCAATCGTGCTACCAATTCCAGTGCAGGTTGTGCATCAGAATAATCAAGCGCGACAATTATTTTAGGGTCGTTCATATTATTAGTCCATTTTCTTCGCTTCTGCGAGGGGAATAGGTTTCCCACCCATGACATGCCGGACAATGCCAGTAAAACTGACGCGCCTTAAAGCCACAATTGGCACAACGGTACATTGCCAGTGTGCGCGTGCGTTGATGCACCAAATTTTTCACCATTTCAACATCAGCGCGGTGTTCGATTGATACTCCCAGTAACCGTGCCTCCAGCAATTTATCCAAACCAAGTAATGTAGGGTTGCGCTGCAGTTCATCACGCACCAGCCTATATCCCGCTTCAGCACCATCACGCTGTAGTACGGCATCAAACAGCACGTTCATCAAATCTAATGACGGGTATTTGATCAGATAACCCTGCAACATGTCTATGCCAGCATCTACACGCCTAGCTTGACGATAAGCCCGTAGCAGACGTTCAGCCACCAAGGGCAGATACTGCGGGTTCTGTTGTTCGATGCGCTGCCAGATTTCAATGGCGCCTAGAAAATGCTGCGCCGCATTTTCGATATCGCCCAGCATAATGGTGGCACGCACCGACTGAGGATTTGCTTCCAGAGCCTGCTCCAGATGGATGCGCGCGGCCTCGATTCGTTGCTGAGTCAATTCAGCGGCAGCCAGTTCGCAATAGAAAAATGCAGCTTCTTTACCTTGAGGTTGACCGCATAACACTGTCAGACGCTGTGTCACGTCAATCGCCTTGAACCAGTCCTTTTCCTTTTGATACAACTCGAGTAAAAAGTTTAGCGCTGCATTAGCATAGGATGTAGCTTGTAATTTAAGAAACAACTCCTCGGCTCGATTTAATATTCCGGCATTAAGGTAATCTTGCGCCAGCTCAAATAGCGCCTGTTGCTTCTTGTCTTCTTCCAGGTCGGCGCGCTCTATCAAATTCAGATGCATACGAATGGCGCGGTCTACCTCGCCGCGGCGGCGGAATAAACTACCTAACGCAAAGTGCAGTTCAATCGTCTGTGGATCAACCTTGACCACCTCAATAAATGCCTCAATAGCTTTATCCTGTTGCTCATTGAGCAAGAAGTTCAGCCCTTGAAAATAGGAGCGCGGCAGAGCACTCGATTCAAACAACATTTGCTTGATATCTATGCGCGCTGCCATCCAGCCCATCCCGAAAAATAGCGGAAAAACCAGCAGCATCCACAGCTCAAATTCCATAATCGATAGATCAGGTTACAAAGGGTATATGCAATTAGTCAACCTAAGCATTTCATAAATAGAGTGATAGTTACACAGAATTTTATTTGCCAGGAACGTTTAGAAGAGAGGGGCAATGTATGCCTCGCCCGAGGGGAACCTTAGTCTTGCATCGTCTACAAAAGTCATCAATCATTAAAACTGCGCAATCCACTATCAAATGATAGTCCATGTAAAACTGTCTCAGCGTACATCAGTTCATGGAATATCCAAGTTAATATTGGCAACACTGACAAGTTTGTTTTTCAGACGCAACTCTCGCTTTAGAATGGCGATTTCCTTACGCTGCCGGAAAATATTGCCCAGCACGGCGAGCACACCTACGCTCATGCCCACTGCAAAAAAAAGAAACAGAATGAGTATCAGTGAAGTTTTCCATTCATAACCAAAAAAATAGTGGAACACCACAGGCTGGTCATTCTTCATGGCAAAACCAAGAAGAATGAGAAACAATACTGCACGCAACAACCAAATCATATAGCGCATAATCTACCTACAATATTTTTCGTTACGACAATAGCAAAAATGAGCAAAAAATTGACGGCACTATCTTGCGACAGGCCGCCAATTTTATTACTGCAAAATAATATTTACGACTAAACTGACCTTATGTCTCAAATAAAACTCAGGAGGAAGTGTAGTCAACCCGCTCACGTAACTCTTTCCCTGCCTTGAAATGCGGCACATACTTGGCCGGAACTTGCACCTTATCACCTGATTTTGGATTGCGTCCTATCCGCGGTGGGCGATAGTTTAGTGCAAAGCTGCCGAAGCCGCGGATTTCAATGCGCCCGCCCCTCGCCAAGGTTCCTGCCATAGCATCAAGGATCACTTTAACAGCCAGATCGGCATCCTTGGCCAATAGTTGCGGATAACGCTCCGCCAACTTAGCGATAAGATCAGATCGGGTCATTCTTATCACTCCTTATTCTGCGTCAATCTTGCTTGTATCCATCTTAGCCTTAAGCAAGGCACCCAAATTGGTCGTTCCAGCTATAGATGAATTGTCAGCAGCAGGTGCAGTAAATTTCTGCGTTACTGCCATTTCATCAGCCTTGTCCAACGCCTTGATTGACAAATTAATGCCGCGATTCTTGCGATCCACGTTAATAATCAAAGCCTTCACTGCATCGCCTTCTTTCAAATGATTACGCATATCCTCGACACGGTCAGCAGACACCTCTGAAGCCTTAAGGAAGCCTTCAACATCACCATCCAAGGTAACGGTAGCGCCTTTGGCATCAATTGCCTTAATCACACCGTTTACTACACTGCCTTTGTCATGAGTTGCGATATAACCATTAAAGAGGTCGCCATCCATTTGTTTGACGCCTAACGAAATGCGCTCACGCTCTACATCAATTGCCAGCACCACGGCCTCAAGTTCGTCACCTTTTTTGTAATTGCGCACAGCTTCTTCGCCAGGCACAGACCAAGAAAGGTCAGACAAATGTACCAAACCATCAATTCCACCTTCCAAGCCGATGAAAATACCAAAATCTGTAATCGACTTGATCTGGCCTTTTACTTTATCGCCTTTTTTCTGATTCAGAGCAAAATCGTCCCAAGGGTTAGATTTACACTGTTTCATACCAAGAGAGATACGTCGTCTCTGCTCATCTATTTCCAGAATGATAACCTCAACTTCATCCCCCAGTTGCACCACCTTGGAGGGATGTACGTTCTTGTTTGTCCAATCCATCTCGGACACGTGCACCAAGCCCTCAATCCCCTGTTCGATTTCTACGAACGCGCCATAGTCAGTCAGGTTAGTCACCTTGCCAAACAGCCGAGTACCTTGTGGATAACGGCGTTCCAAACCGGTCCAAGGGTCATCGCCCATCTGCTTGATACCGAGAGAAACACGGTTCTTCTCTTGGTCGAACTTAAGTATTTTTGCTTCCACTTCATCGCCTACCGCCAGCACTTCTGAAGGATGTTTGACACGACGCCAAGCCAAATCGGTAATATGAAGCAGGCCATCAATACCACCCAGATCTACAAACGCGCCATAATCGGTAATATTCTTTACAATACCTTTGACGATCGCGCCTTCCTTCAAGTTTTCCATCATTGCCTGACGGTCTGCTCCATGGCTTGCTTCCAGCACCGCACGGCGCGAAACAACCACATTATTACGCTTACGATCAAGCTTGATAATCTTGAGATCCATCGTCTTGTTTTCATAAGGTGCGGTGTCCTTGACTGGACGGATATCCACCAGTGAGCCAGGCAAGAATGCGCGTATACCATTCACCATAGCAGTCAGACCACCTTTAACTTTACCGCTGACATAACCTTCTACGATTCTGCCTTCTTTCATCGCTTCTTCCAACTCAATCCAAGCAGCGAGGCGCTTGGCCTTCTCGCGTGACAGTTTGGTTTCACCGTAACCATTTTCCAGCGATTCAATCGCCACAGTGACGAAATCGCCAGCTTTTACTTCAATCTCGCCTGCAGCATTGAAAAATTCCTCGACGGGGATAAAACTTTCGGACTTCAGACCGGCATTCACCACCACCACATTATGATCGATGCGCACAACATGCGCAGTGACCAACTCGCCCGCGCGCATTTCCTTGCGCGTCAGACTTTCTTCAAACAGGGAGGCAAAACTTTCCAGATCGTTTTCAACTACAGCAGCGTTAGCATTCATTTATAAAGATACCCAAGACAAACCCGCTTCTGGCGGGGCTGGTTAAAAAACCCGAACGATGATTCATTGCGGGGCTATCAAACGTACATTCAAACAACTTCCATATCGAACACATGCGCGGAACTCAATGCATGGAATAGTAACTAGCCAGCACTTCCTGCACCGCCTGCTCAATAGTTAAATTGGTAGTATCAAGCAAACGTGCTCCGGACATCTGTTGCAATGGAGCCACGCTACGCTGGCTATCTCTCTCGTCGCGCGCATTAATATTTTCTAAAAGGTTTGAAATACTAGCACCCATTCCTTTTTCCATCAACTGTTTATAACGCCGCTCAGCGCGAACCTCTGCACTAGCGGTCAGAAATATTTTCAAAATTGCATCAGGAAACACCACTGACGCCATATCGCGTCCATCTGCAACCAATCCTGGTGCCCGCCGGAAAGTATGTTGCCTATCCAATAATGCAGTACGCACCGATGGCAAAATTGCCACTCTGGACGCCGCAACTGCTGATTGCTCGGAACGCAACTCATCATTCACTTTCACGCCATCCAGCCAGGAATCCATTCCCTCAAAACGTATATCCATGCGCGCCGCCAGATCCGCCAATTGCTCTTCCGCATCCAACGCCACTCCATGCTGTTTTGCAGCTAGCGCCAACAGGCGATACAAGGCACCGCTATCAAGATAATGAAATCCAAGCTGCACTGCAACCAGCTGAGCAACGGTACCTTTGCCGGAAGCAGAAGGGCCATCAATGGCAATGACTGGCACTGCCTTAACCACCCTGGCAAAACATTCAAAGTAATCCGGAAAGGTCTTGGCGACACATTGTGGGTCGTTGATACTCGCGCCCGTCTGACTAAATGCGGCAAGTGAGAAACACATTGCCATGCGATGATCATCGTAGGTATCGATCGAGCTTTGAGACGCTAAGATCGAGGTTTGAGGAGGGATGATGCGAATGAAATCTGCGCCCTCCTCCACCGTTGCGCCAAATTTACGCAATTCAGCGGCCATCGCTGCAATGCGATCGGTTTCCTTTACACGCCAGCTAGCGATATTCCGCAGCGTGGTTACACCGTCGGCGAACAATGCGCACACCGCCAGCGTCATCGCCGCATCGGGGATGTGATTGCAATCCAGGTCTATACCTTTCATTCTGCCGCTTTCCGGTGTACGTGCTTCCATCCAGTCCGGCCCAATTGCGATGCGCGCGCCCATTAGCTGTAATGCTTCGACAAAACGCACATCGCCCTGAATGCTATCATGACCCACACCCTCAACGCGCACTGGGCCACCACCAATGGCGCCCGCAGCTAAAAAATACGAAGCGGATGAGGCATCGCCCTCGACATAAATTAGACCCGGCGCGACATACTTGCTATCAGCAGGAATCGTAAACGAACTCCAGCCGTCTCGTACAACCTGCACACCAAACCGCGCCATCATTGCCAGTGTAATTTCGACATAGGGCTTGGAAATGAGCTCGCCTTTCACCTCCACCGTGGTTGCACTTCGCACCAATGGCAGTGCCATCAGTAAAGCGCTGAGAAACTGGCTGGAAACATCGCCACGCACCGCGATGCGGTTGCCGTTAAGCACCGTAGCAGGATGTATTTCGAGCGGCGGAAAACCTTCCATACCCAGATATCGAATATCCGCACCCAACCCACGCAAGGCATCCACTAAATCAGCGATAGGTCGCTCGTGCATGCGCTGAACGCCAGACAATCGATAATGCCCTCCTGCCAATGCCAGCGCAGCTGTCAAAGGGCGAAAAGCTGTGCCCGCATTCCCAAGAAACAGCTCGGCATTCTTAACCGGAAAATTGCCAGCACACCCGTGCACACGATAAGCATTGCATCCCAATGCATCGACTGTTACGCCCAAAGTACGCAATCCTGTCAGCATGTGCTCTGTGTCATCCGAATGCAAAAGATCACGGATTTCTGTTACCCCATCAGACAATGCAGAGAGCAACAGCATGCGATTGGAAATACTTTTTGAACCGGGAAGACGCACAGTACCTTGGGCGCTCAACATGGGAGGAAGAGTGATAAATTTTTGATATGTCATTTCTTAAAGTAACAAAGTAAACCGTTGAATGGCGTTAGTAGTGTTAGTCAATAGGCAACGTATATTCAATTTTTTCAACTGAACTTACCTGCATAGATATTGTAATTATGGCCATATAGCTACAGGCGAAGTTTTGCTGTAGTCATTCCAGCGAGTATTTTTAACTGCTGTTTCCATCAAGGTGACCTCTTCATCCGGCGCACCACCACCGTCCTCATTATCACTAAGGCCAACCCCATAAATCAGTCCACCACTCTCGGTAATGATAAAGCGGTTATGCATTTGTGCTTTCTCGTAAATATGTAATTGCATCCTCACTCCTGAAGGCAACATGGAAACACACTGCTTGAAACGTCTAATCAGTTCGTCGTTTGCAACCTCATCGCTGCGATGTATTTCCACAATGGCTTTGCTGCCAGGCAATAAAGAACATATCTGCTCTAATGGTCTCTGGTAGCGAGGCTTAGTAGGGTCAAAATGCGGATCAACGAGCTTAATTATTTTTGAGTGCCTAATCAAAAATTCTGCGCAGCCTATCAAAGCTTGCGCTGTTCGAGGTATAGCACACTGTCTAGCGGCCTTAAAGCGCGGGCTTTCTTCATCGACCTCATCTTTTAACAGCACATCCGGGTGATTTACAGCAGTAGCTGAGATAATCGCGGCAAAGGGTTTGCGCGCATGCTCCACTAATGCCCGATCAATCCACGTTTGAGAACCTTCTCCACTCGGTCGACCCGTATCAAAAACGATATCATTTCCAAATTTATTTAGCCGCTCCACAATTTTAGAAAACTCAATTTTACCCTTATGCTGGCGTAAGGCCGAATCACAAACCAGCTTTCTCCATTTCTTTGGAAATGCGGCAATCACTCGCCCCTGACTCACGCCAAACTTCTCTGTAAAGTAGCAGAACTCGCGATAAGATGAAGTGATTGCATCCGGATCTAATGCAAACTCCTTGATCATTAGAACAATTCTCCGGCTCGTTCATCAAAAAATCCTTTAGGCCAGCTTTCTGTAAATTCACCTGCTTCATTAACAGGCAAAGATTTAATCAGAACCCCATTTTCTCCACGATCCACGTAATAAACCCCTATCATTTCTGGAGAAACAGACGGAAAACCAGAGGGTAAATTCCCTTCTGATGTTTCGCGAATTCGGCGCAGCAAGCGTAGAATCAGATGCTCGCTGTGCGTTTCAATCAAAAAACTCATATCGTGGCGGAGAACGCTGTAAATTAACAGGTCACCCAGGCCCACTTGCACCGAAGGGTGAATATGAAGCTCCGGCTGCTCGATCGTCACCAAACTTGCCGAAGGCTCCAACGCAGCCACCACAACTGGCAGCACTTGAGAGATCCCAATCCCGACATCTCGGGACTGCATTTTCAAGCCGAATTTAGTATCGATCAACCCGATGCGAGGCTTGGCCGGCAGTGCCTTGATTGCTTTATTCAACTCCCGCTTACGTTGGGGATTCAATGCATCAGAACCAATCATATCTAGCCATTCCGATCGCACTTCTCGCACCCAACGGCGCTCGACTGCATAACCGGTATTAAGCTTGTCTTCGTCCGCCATCCAGCGACTAACATCATCGATCAGGCTTTGCGGTCCAGTCAGCAAAGCTTCCCATCCAGCCAAACCGTCCGCCCAGCCCGCCTCATCCTTGCTCAAGCTGGCATCAAAATCACGTGCAGGCACATGACGAATGGGGCCAACATAGCGCATTTTGCTTAACTCATCGCGAATCAGCAGCCCGGGGCCGACAATTAATGACGAAATAAATGCGGTAAACTCTCGAGCGATATATACATTCTCCGCTCCGAATACATCCGGTGCCGGAATATGCAGTAGCTCACCCAATCGAGGCAACGCGCTATCAAAACCGGAAAGCCACTCGCGCAAACCCTCTCCGGTCATTTCCATGCCCGCATCTGTTACTGTCTTGATAATGTGCGGCCATATCGTATAGTGAGTTTCAATTTTTGGCACTACAGAATCGCTGGATGCGACCGAATTTGCATCCATTCGCAAAAAATAGTCTAAATTATTGTCCAAATCTTCCGGCGTGAACGGGCGCATAAAAATGGAATTAATTTCGTTAATACTGACGCTGACATCCCGACCATCATCAGTCGCGTTTATTTCGGCCAGCCATTCACCATTAGCACCCACTTGATACCCTACAACCACAGCTTTATCGCGTAGATGACTCCAGGCAATCACCAATTTCACGCTTACCGACTCAACGCGATTCCGTGTTTCATGCAACAAGTTGTAAAAAGCCCACACCTTGGAATCATCTGTTTGCCAATCGTCAAAAGCTTCCGGAACCAAATCGGGCAGCCCTCTATCACCTAGAGACAGCTCGACCTGAATGGCAATATGGCGGGCCGTATCACGCAGATGGACTAAATTGCGAAACCCGCCCAGATCAACAAAATCTCCACCGTGCAAAGTGCGGTCGGGATTAGCGTTATTACGCACCAACACCTCACGCACATACTGCAGTGCTTGCATTATGGTGCTTTTGCCAACGCTGTTTGAACCGAAAAGCAAAGTAATAGGCTTAAGGTCAATCTGAACTTCCGAACTAACCCCTTTAAAATTCTCAATATGAATTTTGGTTAATCCCGTCTGGCTAATAGTGGTCGGCACACTCATACTTCATTTATCCTCATTGCTCGGGCTGCCTCAGGCACTCTAAAGGCATGTGCGGCAAGCCTGTTGAGAAAAAAGTTTGATTGAATCAGCTCGTTCACTAGTTTTTCCTTAATAGAAGCTATTTTAATATGAATTTGCAAATAACTTTTTTGAAGAATAATTGGAGGAGTTGGCATAAAAAATTTCCAACTGAAATTTCGTTCGAGTTTAGCATCGCTGCGCCTCGAAGCATCCTCTCAAAACCTGTTTTAGCTAAATCACCTGTTAACACCAGATAAACCGCTTCAATTACAAGTGTATCTGGTCGCATGAACACACTTCCAGAGCTGCACAAATAACTCTTATCTTTTGTCACTACAGTGCATCGCCCCATCTATAAATGAGCTTTTCAGACTGCAGTAAAGACACACCGGGCCAACCTTTAACCGCTCAGCCAGAGTCGGTCTATCTCACTTTTCACTTGGTTATCAATCATGCTTATTCTAATGAACCATTTTCGTGTGCGGGAAATTCAGGCAAGTGCTCTAATTCAAGCTCTGCCTTGGCCAGCAGATTTTCAGGGAAAGTACCTTGCACTGCAACGCCAAGCTTTTTGAAATCGTTGGCTTGTTTTATCAAATTGTCTTTCCCGGAATAGAGCTGACTCATTGCCAGATTAAATGAGTCCTTGGCCTTGTCGAGTTGCTTGCCGACGCCTTCCATAGAACCAAGAAAGGTATTAAGTTTTTTGTATACCTTGGCGGCACGTTCCGCAAGTTCTGCGGTATGAGCGTTTTGTTCTTCAAATCTCCAGAGTTGGCGCACGATATTAAGGCTGGTAAGCAAAGTAGTCGGCGTTGCAACCAGCACATTCTGTTCAATTGCTTTTTGAAATAACGTTTCATCTGCGCGCAACGCCTCCACAAAAGCGGATTCAATGGGAATGAACATAAAGACCATCTCGGGAGAGTTTAGGCCGGGCAATTCAAAATAGTTGCGATCTGACAGCTCCTTAATTCGACTGGATATAGCTGCAACGTGCTCTTTCAGCGCCAACTGCCGTTCAATTTCTCCTTCTGCATTAACATACCGCGTATAGGCATTGAGGGATACCTTGGAATCGATGACAAGATGTTTTGCTTGTGGAAGATAAATAATTACGTCTGGCCGACTCCTGCCCGTCTCGGTGTTAAAGCTAACTTCGCGACGATATTCCTTACCGGATCTCAATCCTGAACGATCCAGGATATTTTCCAATACCATTTCCCCCCAATTCCCCTGCATCTTGGATTGACCTTTAAGTGCGGTTGCCAAACCATGAGCCTCCTCGGTAATCTGTCGGTTTAAATCTTTCAACTGATTTAGCTCGGCCTTTAAAGTTGCTTGTTGCTCGGTATCTTTAAGGTGAATATCTTCGACCTTGGCTTTAAATTCATAAATTTGAGTCTTCAATGGCCCAAGCAGCGCACCGATATTCGTTTGATTCTGCTCAGTAAAACGCTTACTTTTATCTTCCAGAATTTCACCGGCCAGGGACCTGAACTGATTTGAAAGCTGCTCGCGCGCATCAATCAACAATTGCAACTTTTCTTGTGACTGCTTGCGCTCAACTTCCAAGGCCGTCGTGAGCTCGGACACCTGCATATTCAAAAGATTGACATCCCGAGTCAGCAAATCGCTACGCTCTTTCTGAGTGACGCGTTCCTGCTGAAGTTGCACAACATGCTCGGCTTGTGACTCAATGGTTGAGTTAACCCTACCCACTTTTTCACGAATATCCGCGATGGATTGCTTAAGTGTACTTACTTCTTGATTTGCCACTTCAAGATTAGAAACAAGTTTAGGAACACGATCCGCTCGTTCAGCCAATTGCGCACGCTCATCTCCCATTACATCAAGCTGATCGCGCCAGAGCATAGCTTGCTTTTGTAGATCAGCATGTTGAGTAGCGAGTCGCTTTGCATCTTCCTGTGAGGCGATCAGGCGCTCATTGAGCCTGGCAATTTCAACTTGGCTTTCGCTTTTAACCCGCAATTCAGTGGCTAAAATGCGGGCACGCAATACCAGCCAAATAACACCTGCGCCGACTAATAACCCAATGAACAGTGAAACCAAACTAAACATTGGTAGATCCATTAAAACTAACTCCCTCGTTCTGACTCTTACAGGTACTAAATACCTTGACTCGATGGACGAAATTTTTCAAAAACGACCATTTGAATTATGCACACCCTATCAACTTGAATGTTTTATTAAAAATCGCGAATAACAAAGTAACTATTTTATATAACTTGAGTTATCTAAGGAAACGCTAAATCATTCACACTTGACCGATCCCGGTCGCAGTCGCCAGATACAAAGTGGAATTTTGCGGTTTTTAACCTGACATATAGTATTTTTTGCATTATCACACCCCTGTTTTTCGTTTTTTGGGCGCAACTTGGTTGTCGGCAATACATACCATCAGCCTGCTAGCACCAAATTATAAATCCTAAACAGTGCAAATAGCTGAGCGGTATTGGAACAGCAGCCCATCTAGTTCCAAATGCAATTATTTTAATTGCATTTATATTTGCAATTTGCAATTATATTGTTTAGACTTTGCACCTTCAATAAAAAGAGGGGTGAGTGAACATGGATGTGAAAAAAGTAGCCATCAAGATTTGGCAGCCAATAGTTAAAAAGCTCAACGACAAAATGGAACAGGGATGCTTAAGGCGCGATGCCTATATCAACAAAATACTAGCCATTGAGTTAGAAATGATGGATCAAGAAATTATGCAATTAAATTCAGAAGAGGCTCGTGAATTTATAGCTGCAAGTTTGAACGGCATTCCTCGACAAGTGGTTACCTTCTCACTGCGAGTCGATGTAATTGATAGACTGGATGAAATCTGTAATAGAAAAAATATGGTGCGAGATGCCATTCTTAATCGAATATTTTTAATTCTTATATTAAAACCTGAGCATATTGAAAGATTGCTTGGGCTTGATGCAGGTTGGCAGGGTCGTATTTGGAATAAACACGCTGGTGATTTTGGATTTTTCCCAAATATATATTTCCCATTGGAGCCGGATATTGATCCATTTCGAGTGATCAGGGAAGGGATAAGACTGCGCAACGAGGACACTGATGACACTAGTAACATTTATAGCACTATATGGGCAGAGGGAATATTCAAAAATGTTGACCTGACTGGCATGAATTGTTACCTCCCAAATCATTACGTAAAAGATAGTTCAGAATATTTGGAATTTATAGAGGGACTTTAAAATGAGCAACTCTTTCAGCACACATGCAGCAATTCGAGCACAACAACGCGGTATTCCTCCAATGATGGATCAACTTCTTGATCTGTATGGAAAAGAACAATACGACGGTCACGGGGGTGTAGTTCTGTATTTTGACAAAAATAGCATTAGGTGCATGGAGCGAGACATGGGGCGTGAGCCAGTACGTCGTCTTTCAACATGGCGAAACGCATACAAAGTGAAGAGCGTTCATGATGGATGTACGATTACCACAGGGCTTCGCAGCGAACGGATTTGGAGAAAATGATGAATTACGAAACGAACAAAACACTTTTCCCTTTTATTGATAAGGCTGGTTACAAATCAATAATCACCTTGGACAAGTTTACAGCAGATGCTCTTCCAAAAATTGTCGGTGACGTCCACACTTGGGTACAAACTCAATACGAGAAGATAATTGCTGGTGAGAAGAAGCTTTCTCGACGAGCAGTTGGCGACATAATTCGCCGTATCGCGTTTACGCTTGTTATTAATGATATCGATGAATGTGATTTATAAATAAACCTGATTAGTTACATGCCTCAGCTGCCCGAATGACAGCTTCAGTGCATGGGTTTGTAATCGCCGCAGCGCGAACGAGGCGCTTGAGGATGATGCCAAGATAGAAGCGGCGATTAAAACGGTTCTGAACCTTGGTCAGGTAACGGTCTGCGTATTTACGGAAGTCGAAAGCATGGTAAGTTCCACTGATAGCTGTTTTCAGGTTGCCCAGCACGGTATTCACGGCGCGGAATGCCGGGAGTTGCGCCGCTTCCCGACCCGTGCCGCCGTTCATAATAATGGCGGAATGTGTAGCGCCGCTGGCAGTGCCGCCCCGGACACATCCCAGTCTGTCGGACAGTATTTGAGCGGCAGGCGCCAGCGCCTTCTTGGCCCAAGCTTCGACGGCTTGCTTGGTGAACGGGATGCGGATGAAGCAAGCTACGACCGGCTTGCCGTCCTCTGTGGTCTGTACAGCCGCGATGAAGGACACCTTGTTTTCGGAGCCCCGGCCGCGCCTACCCGGGCGCCCGCCGCCCAGATAAGCGTCGTCAATTTCGACTCGCCCTTCGAGGACACGGGAGGATTCGCGCTCAGTCATGACTTGCAGCAGCTTGAGCTTCATCAGTCAAGCGGCCTTGTAGCTCACGCCCAGATGGCGCATGAGTTCCAGCGCGGCAACATTTTTTTCGCTTGGGTCAGCAAGTTCATCGCCAGAAACCAGCGTGTCAGTGGCAGCTTCGTTGCTTGGAAGATCGTACCGGCAGTGACCATCGTCTGGTAGCGGCACGCTCGGCACTGCCAGTGCTGCCTGCCGTCAAGTATGAAGGTGCTGTGATGGGTTTCCCCGCAATGCGGGCAGACAAAGCCTTCTGGCCAGCGCGACGCCAACAGCGGCGCGTGGCACTACTCCACCCTCCCGTACTGCTTCAGAAACTCAGACATCGATAGACCCTTTTGAAACTGAACTCGATTCATTGCCATAACGCATCTCCTTGGATAGATGCGCCTATTATTACCCCCCTCAGTAGCTCACCACATGAGCCTGTAAGTAAACATGAGCCTGTAAGTAAACAATTGTACCCAGCTGAGGCATGTAACTAATCAAGTTATGAAAAAGGGGGATGCCCTTCACTCATAGCTCCAAACTAACAATCTTGCGATTCTCTCACCATCTCGCAACAAATTGCGCGCAATTTACAAGCGCTACAACATCATCAACAACCAGTTGCTGTAGTAATAACCGATTTCCCTGCTGTTCTTCCATTAGGTGTGACCCTACAAATAAAATATGCTGGTCAGAGTCGAATCATCAGGGCACCTCTAAAAATCTAATTTTCGTCGCAATACTGCGTTACTCGAAAAATTATCGCTTACATATCAACTATATGCCGCGCTCAAATTTTTTACTCGCGCCTTGTCTTGTCTAGAAAATTAAATTTTTAGAGGCGCCCATCAGTTAGCGACTAAAAATAGGATAAAGATTAGCAGCAATGACTCCGTCATAGTTATCGATAGCATTAATAGTTGGTATATCCTTTTTCCCCCGGCGTGTAAAAGGTATCAACTTCTGGTGAAACCAAGGGGGTGTCATTGCCTAGTTTTTCCACCAGATCGGGATTGGAGATAAATGGGCGGCCGAATGCGACGAGGTCGCCATGCTGCAAATCGAGATCGGCGTTCGCCCGAGCCAAATCATAGCCGCCTGACAAAATATATTTGCCTTTGAACGCGGCTCGTATTTTTGCCTTGATCGCTGGGCTAACTTCCGGTGCGCCCATCGAGCTGTGATCGACGATGTGGATATACACCAAGCCGATGCTATTTAATTCGGCGATCAAGCGTTCGTACAGCGCGTCCATTTCAGCATCGGGAGCCATGCCATTGAATACACCGTAAGGTGAGATGCGCATACCGATGTGTTCTGCACCGATAGTAACGGCAGCAGCCTTGGCAACTTCCACGGCGAAGCGGATGCGATTTTCAATACTGCCGCCCCAGCGGTCAGTGCGCTGATTGGAAGCTGTGTTAAGAAATTGATCGATTAAATAGCCATTTGCCGCATGTAACTCTACACCATCGAATCCAGCTTCAATCGCCCGCTTGGCAGCAGTCGCATACTCGGCGATGGCCTGAGCAATATCGGCTTCGCTCATTGCAGTGGGAATAGGATGCGGCTGCGGCCCATTGCTGTCCGTCCACATTTCGCCCGGCGCGGCGATAGCGGAAGGCGCGAGCAAACTGGCATCGGCTGGCATGTTAGCGGTGTGGCTGACCCGCCCAGTATGCATTAATTGCATAAATATCTTGCCACCTGCCTGATGCACGCCGTCCGTCACTCGCCTCCAACCTTGCACTTGCGCGTCACTAAACATCCCGGGGATGCGCGCATAGCCGAGTCCGTTCGGCGATGGTGATGTTCCTTCAGTGATGATGAGCCCGGCTCCGGCGCGCAGCCGATAATATTTTTCCATCAGTTCGTTCGGCACATTGCCGATAGCGCGTGAGCGCGTCAGTGGTGCCATGACGATACGGTTCTTCAGTTGCAGCTTGCCTAGCGTGGTGGGGGCGAACAAAGTTGTGGTCATGTTTATTTTCCTTAATAGGTATTTTTTGTTCAATAAGTTACGCGCAGTTTGTTTAAAGTTAAAAAACTAAGCCTTTGTTTCCCCGTCCAGGCTCAAACGACCAGCACCGAATAAGGTGAAGGCCAACAATCCGCCTGCCATCGCGAGATTTTTCATAAACATGATCTGTTGCATCGGGTCTGCGCCAGAGTGAAACAATACACCGGAAACGATGCAGAAAACTGACAGCGCGAATGCCGCCAAGCGTGCCTGAAAACCAAGCAAAAGCGCCAGCCCCCCACCCATTTCCAGTGCAATCACCAAGGGAAGAAGTTCGCCGGAAAGGCCGACAGATGCCATATAGCCTTGCGCTCCCGCATAACCCGCCCCCAGCTTGCTGAATCCTGCACTAATGAAGATTGCCGACGCTAAAAGTCTGGCGGCGAGCACAAGTGGCGCGTTAACAGCGGGTATGGATACCAATTTCACGATACTGACATTGATCTGCTTAAAGATATTTTCGGTAGTCATGTCATGCTCCTTGTTAATTTAAAATTATTTGATTCAGGCAAGACGCCCATTCCTAAAATCATCCATAGCCTGATGAATCTCTTCCTGCGTGTTCATCACGAATGGTCCGTACTGCACGATTGGTTCGTTAAGCGGTCTGCCAGCGATCAGGATCAAACGCGCATCTTCAACCGCTGAAAGCGTTACGCCATCGGCTTCCGTTGTGTTGCTCAAGATACCCATGCGATGCGATTCCACCAGCGTGTCGCCAATCTTCACCGCGCCTCGATAGACGTAGATGAATGCGTTATGCGTGGCAGCCAATGCCGTCGAGAACGAAGCGCCCGCAGGCAAGTGAATGTCCAGATACATTGGTTCGGTATCTTCGCGTGTAACGGCGCCCGCCACGCCGTTGCTGGCTCCGGCAATCACACGCACGGTAACGTTTTCTGCCGTGACGTATTCTGGAATCTCCTGGCTGGCAATGTCGCGATACCAGGGCTCGGTCATCTTGCGCTTCGCGGGCAGGTTGAGCCATAGCTGAAAGCCTTCCATCACGCCGTCTTTTTGCTCGGGGATTTCAGAATGAATTATGCCGCGCCCAGCGGTCATCCACTGCACACCGCCGTTTTCCAGCAGCCCCTCATGTCCTGCGTTATCACGATGCCGCATCCGTCCTGACAGCATATAGGTGACCGTCTCGAAACCACGATGCGGGTGATCCGGGAAACCCGCGATGTAGTCATCCGGATTATCGCTGCCGAATGCATCCAGCATCAAAAATGGATCAAGGCGCTGCTGCAGCTTGCCAGTAAGCACGCGGGTCAGCTTCACCCCCGCGCCGTCCGAGGTGGCAACGCCTTCGATGATGCGGTCGACACCGCGTGATTGATGCAATATTGCTTCGTTGATGGTGTTCATGTTGGCTCCTCAATGAAAGTAAAGTAGACACATCATAGACGGCTCAATAAAATAGATAAAGCCACGAAACTGAGATAAACTGTTCCATAAATGGAACATAAAAATATCTCCGCTGACGACTACATCCTTTTCGCCGCCATCGTCGAACAAGAAAGCTTGGTGCGCGCAGCAGAACATCTCGGCATGCCCAAAGCCACTGTTTCCCGCCGCTTGACGAATCTTGAAGCAGCACTTGGGCAGCGGTTGCTGTTGCGCACTACTCGTCGCCTCACACTCACTGACTTCGGACAGGAATTCCTTGATCATTGCCGGCGCGTTGCGGAAGAAGTCGCTACCACGCAAGATTTTGTGCGCAGTCAGGATGTGCAGCCACGTGGTCGGCTGCGCGTCTCCATGCCAGGTGACTATGCCAAGCAACATTTCTCGCGCGCCATCGCCACCTTCATAGAAACCTATCCCGAGATACAACTTGATCTCGATCTTACTTCGAGGCGCGTTGATCTGATCGGCGAACGTTTCGACCTGGCCATTCGCATGGGTGCGCTGGACAACGACTCCACATTAGTGGCGCGCAAAATTAACGAGCTTGGATTCGGCCTTTACGCCAGCCCCATTTATCTCGCACTTCATGCAGCACCGAATCATCCTGATGAGTTGGAGCGTCATTCGGCGGTTCGTTTACTTTCAGCACGAGGACATGCAGCTCCTTGGAAACTAATATGTGGCAAGGCTGTTTGGGAAGGGGTTCCGCCCGGACGTCTCACCCTGAATTCGCCTGACATGATCCAACAGCTTTTGCTGGATGGTGCTGGTATCGGTGCGTTACCGGATCGCTTCGTAGCAGAAGACGTGCGCAACAAACGTTTGGTGCGGATATTACCGAAGTGGTGTCTACCCGCCGTTCCCGCATGGGCAGTCATGCCCATGCGCCGCTACCTGCCAGCCAAGACGCGCGCCTTTCTCGCGCATCTTGAGCAGCTTATGGAGAGGGGGTGATCAAGGAAGATACTGAAGCTTTCATTCTGCACGCCGTTGGTGCCAGTAAGGCCGGGTGCAGCCATAGTGCATTCTTTAGATAAGGAGCGCATTTCCTCCAAAAATTCAAATTTTATTAGCCCGTACACTTATGCCTATACTGGCTAATATTATGTACTGGGGACTAATCTATCAGGCTGAATCTGCCGCGCTCATCAAAAAACATAATTCTATATTTTTCATTATTCTTAACCATTAGAGGCCGTTTAAAAGCTGTTAGGCTTAATTCCTTAGGAGCAAGACGATGAATATACGAAATACCACAGACCGTTACGGAATATTATCTATTTGGATTCATTGGTTAATGCTGCTCCTGCTCGTAGCGGTTTACGCATGTATTGAACTACATGAATTTTTCCCTAAAGGAAGCGATCTTCGAGCGACATTGAAGACCTGGCACTTTATGCTGGGCTTATCGATTCTTGTACTCGCCTTGATACGCCTGGTGGTTCACCTAACCGATATCATCCCTCGCATTGATCCAGATCCACCTAAGTGGCAGAAGCAATCAGCTAAGCTAGTGCATGTAGCACTCTATGCATTGATGATCGTTATGCCTCTGGCAGGATGGCTGTTACTCAGCGCAGAGGGTAAGCCTATACCATTTTTCGGCCAGCATCTGCCGGCACTTATTGGCAAAAGTAAATATCTGGCAGATTGGATCGAAGAGATTCATGAAACCGTTGGCACAATTGGTTATTTCCTCATCGGCCTGCATGCCACAGCTGCGATATATCACCATTACTTTGTGCGCGACAATACGCTGCGGCGCATGCTCCCGAACCAAGATTGAATCGTTAGTGGCTGGGGTCTGGCTATGTAGTACATGCATGCGAAAGCACTATATAGCTAGCAGCCTGCGCGCATTGCGCAGGCTGCTCGTCGGCCTAACCATTGCATATGGAACCGTGCACTGATGCTGCAAGTTGAGGAAGCACGTGAAATTGACAGACGGTCACCAACCCAGCTGTATTACGACTAATGAACAGAATGCGGAGAACTGCGGATCGCAGCAATAATTCAGCCGTGCGGAACGCGGCGTAACTAATCCAAGGAGAACTCTAAGCACAATGGAATGGAACACGCTCCAAGGCTTCTTCAATGTTTCAAAACCGCCTTTCGATTATCAGGCAATCGCCACCGATAGAGCGATCAATCATGACTGCCCCCCCTTAGAGTGCAAAAGCAGTTCTAATTTATGAGCGGTTGCGCGACAAGCATAGTTTTAGCAGTGTGTTCAACGCAGCTTGGCACTACAGATTATTACTCGCTCAGCAGCTCGGCTACCGGCAGCAATCCCTCGACATGCGACGAAATCACCTTGACGATGAAGATGATCGGTATACCGAGCAATAACCCCCAAATTCCCCATAACCAGCCCCAGAACAATAATGAAATAAAGACGGCTGGGGCATTCATTTTGGCAATTCTGCCGGTCATCCAGGTGGTCACCAGCGTACCCACCAGGGTCGCAATCGCCAACGACACGCCAGCGACCAAAAAACCCATCGAAGCAGATTCAAATTGCATGAATGCTGCGACACCGGTACTAATCGTGATCAGTAGCGGGCCAAAATACGGAATTACATGGAACAGGCCGGCTGCCAGGGCCCAGGCCCCGGTATTTTGCATGCCGATCAGGCGCAGTGCGATCCACATCAGGATAGCCAACAGCACATTGGTCACCAACAGCATGAACATGTAGCTTTGGATCGACTTATTAATATCGTCCAGAATATGGACAGTTATTTTTTTGCGCGACATCGACGGCCCGGTCAGTCGCACCAGCTTGCGTTTGAAGGTATCACCGGAGAGGAGCAAGAAGAACACCAGAAAGATCACCATCACTACATTCATAACAAACCCGGCCGCGCCGCGTGATCCGGCCCATAACCAGTCTTTCACTTGAAATACCGGCGCTTCCGGCGCCACGACTTTGCGCGAGGATGGCGCAGGCGCACCGGTGGCACTACTGGTCGCTTTTTCAATTTCGGTGGCAGCCGTTTGCATTTTCTGAATTGCATTCGGTTGACCTTTACCCGACTTGCTCAGGAGGCGCGATATCTTGTGAGATGCAGCCGGTAAATTTTCCAGAATCGACTGATATTCCCCATACAGCGTATTGCCAATCGCTGCTGAACCGCCCAGTATCGACAGCATGATCAGGCTAACACCAATCCGGCGTGGAATTTTTCTGCGTTCCAGCCAAGCCACCAGAGGATTCAGTGTATAGGCAATCAAGATACCAAAAAGTACCGGTACCAGAAATTTTTGTGCCCATTGCAATGCAAATATGCATGCCAACATGGCCAAAATTGCCAATGCCAGTCCGCGCGCATCGACCGGCGTCGGCAGCAGCCCAGCGAGCGGCGATGACGGCAACACAGGGACCGATTTGTCATGCTCTGCATTTCCCGTGTCATCTGCGTTGTCTGCAACAGATTCTTTTGCAATAACGCTGTCGGCCACTGCTGGCGCTGGGGTTTCAGGTTCCGGGATAGGCGCTTCGGCGATAGTTGATTTCATCGGATACATTCCCTATATTAAAGACTGCGCTTGTCTTACGATCTAACTATCTGAAAAAAAGTAAATAAATATACCAGATGCACTTTTATGCCAGATGTTTTCCGGCAGGTTATGCAGACGCAATCACGCCACCTGATACTGTCCCATTTTATCGAGTTTATTTCACGCGCATGTCATTTTTCACCGATACAGCATCTTTGACCCACGGGCTACGATTTCCGCTTAATCAACGGGGTCAAGTCTCAATACTGTTCAGTTTAAAATAATTAATAAAATACAATCAATAAGATACAACATTAAAAAACCAGAAATTCACCACTAACCGAACAGTATTTGGTCAAGTCTTGGTTGCGGCTTGGCAATGTCGCACAATCTAGCGGGTGTGAATCCCGCCTTGGTAACCGCTAGCCACGGGCCAAGTTCTAGCCTTGCAGGCGAGGCGCAATGGTAACGGATGGAGCCGACCGTGAAGGCTGTAGTCCCGAAATGACCTCTTTGGAAGGAGCCGATGGTTTCAAGACACCAGCAGGCAACAGCGGGTACGGCGAGAAGTTGAAGGGGCAAGCCGTGCCTGACCACCCGGGATGGGACAACTTGAAATGACTGCACCGTTACTACACTGAAAAAAAGCCTGCCGCTAATATCACTTTGATAACCATACTAATAGACACTAGTGCTGCCATTACAGCAAAGCTTTGCTGTAATCTTGGGCCTGAGAAACGATTGGCAACCGAACGTCCAAGTAACATTCCCGCGATTGCGCCTGAAGCAAATGGAATCGCAATAGACCAGTTCATAGCGCCCATTAATGTGGCAGAGGTAACACCAACACCAGAAATAAGTGCGATTACCGCCAGAGATGTCGCAAAAATGGATTGCATTGCAAGATTGGTAACTCTCTTAAGTGCGGGCACAACGACAAAACCTCCTCCCACGCCCAGCAAACCAGATAAAGTGCCCGCTAAAAAACCGGATAATATTAATGCTCTGGCACAACGCCATGTACAGATCAGACGTTCACCAGGTGAATCAAGCAGGCAAGGTTTTGAAGTAGTGCGTAACGCTAAAGATTCTGCTTCTTCATCGCTGTGTTTACTCTGGCGAAACATATCATAGGCAACGTAAGCCAGAACCATTGCAAACAATAGTGTCAATGGTGCAGTTGGTATTTTTTGTGCCAGCCACATTCCAGCCGGTGCAGCAATTGCACCCGCTATAGCAATGAAGCCTGCTGCCCGGTATCTTACTTTTCCTTGTATGTATGCACTGATAGCACCAATGGTCGCCGCCAGGCAGACCGAAAGTAAAGCAATCGGCGTGGCCTCAGCAATATCCAGATGCAAACCAAAAATAAGTAACGGTACGGCAAGTATAGCGCCGCCTGCACCTGTCAACGCAAGTACGATTCCCGTCAATGCACCCAAAAGAATTTCGATTATTTGAATATCCATATGATTAGTTTAATTTGCTCGGCCTGGCCAGCCATTCACGCCCTTTCAGCATGCCATTCCAAATAACCAAGGAATGAGTTTTGCCTTTATCCGAACAATAGTATTTTGGATATCGATTCAGGTTGTTGATTAACATATTTTCGTTTAAATTTATAATAATTTATTTGTATTAATAATGTGATATCAATAAGCTATACAATTTAATTTTGTTGGCGTAGCTGGTCAAGTGACTGGGTTCTGTTGCTTGGCTGAAACTGAAGAAGTTCATTGATAGGTCGTCAGTCAGTACAGCAGACTTGATCTGACTGCACCTTTACTATAATTCAGCTGATATCACTTTGATAACCAAAGCAATAGCCACCAGTGCTGCCGTTAAAGCAAAGTTTTGATGTAAATTTTTGGTTGAAAACCGTTTGGCAATCAAACGTCCAAGAATCATTCCCGCGATTGCGGCACAAGCAAATGGAATGGCAAGAGACCAATTCATAGCGCCCATTAATGTGGCGGAGGTAACGCCAACGCCAGAAGTAACGATGATTGCCGTCAGAGATGTCGCAAGAATGGATTGTATTTTAAAATTGGAAACTTTCTTAAGTGCGGGCACAATCACGAAACCACCGCCGACGCCCAGTAAACCCGATAAAGTGCCTGCCAAAAAACCTGCCAATGCCAACACTCTGGCACAAGTCCATGTCCAAACCAGGTGTCCATCTGGCACATCAAGCATGCAGGGGCCTGAAAAGGTGCTGAATGCTGAAGCTTCTGTGAGTTGACTTTGGCGAAACATATTATAGGCAACATAAACCAGAACCACGGCAAATAATAGTGTCAATGGTGCCGTCGGTATGCGTTGTGACAGCCACACTCCAAGCGGTGCAGCTAGTGCACCCGCCGTTGCAAGGAAGCCTGCCGCACGGTATCTCACTTTTCCTTGCCTGTGCGCACCTATAGCACCAACGGTCGCCGCCATGCACACAGCAAATAAAGCAATCGGCGTGGCCTTAGAAATTTCCATATTCAAACCAAAAATCAGTAGTGGTACAGCAAGTACAGCGCCGCCTGCACCTGACAAAGCAAGTATGAATCCCGTCAATGCACCCAAAAAAAGGTCGATTATTTGAATATTCATGATGATTAGTTTGATTTGCCCGGTCTGGCCAGCCATTCACGCCCTTTCAACATGCCATTCCAATATAACCAAGGAAAGAGTTTTGTCTTTAACAGCCATGCAATTCGACTGGGGTTGGTGGCTTTGAGGGGTAAAGAAGGTAATAACTTGCCACCAAAACCAAACTCCGCCAGGATAACCTTGCCATTTTCCACGGTTAATGGGCAGGCACCGTAACCGTCGTAGATTGTCGTTAGATCTCGGCCTTCTTTCTTTGCCAACATGTTTTCAGCAACCACGACAACTTGCTTTCTGATGGCAGCTGCGGTTTTGGCATTGGGTGATGAACAGGCGTCACCCAATGAGAAAATATTTGAATAGCGAGGATGCTGTAATGTTTTTTGATCAACCTCACAAAAACCGCTGGCATCTGCCAAAGGACTGTTACGTAAAAAATCTGGTGCCATTTGTGGTGGGGTGACATGTAACATATCAAAAGACTTTTCAATCTGCTGTACATTCCCATTGCTGTCTTTTATCTCAAAACAGGCCGTCTTTTTGGCACCATCTACGCTAACAAGATTAGAATTGAATGCGAGTTTTGCATGGTAACGTTTTACATATTCCATCAATGGCGGCACAAAATCAGCAACGCCAAAAAGTACCGCACCCGCTGTATTAAACTCGACTTCTATATTGTCAAGGTTCTGGTTACGTTGCCAATGATCGCATGAAAGATACATGGCTTTCTGGGGGGCACCTGCACATTTAATTGGCATCGGTGGTTGTGTGAATAATGCTTTTCCTTTTTTAAGGTTTTTAACTAACGACCAGGTATAAGGCGCCAATTCATACGCATAGTTTGAGGTTACCCCATTTTTACCTAGCGTTTCTTTCAATCCCTTAACCTTCTCCCATGCCAAGCGAATACCTGGACAAACGATTAATTGCCGGTAACCAATGGCACGTCCATCGGCTAAAGTCACCCGACTGTTACCGGGATCAAAATTGGCTGCAGACGCTTGAATCCATTCCGCTGATGGGGGAATAACTTCTGTCATATTGCGTACAGTTGCGGCAATGTCATAGTCACCGCCACCGACAAGTGTCCAGGCAGGCTGATAATAATGTTTGTCACTGGGTTCAATGATGGCAATGCGCAAAGATGGGCGTCGCTTTAACAGGCTGGCAGTAACACCAATGCCAGCCGAGCCACCACCTACTATCACCACATCAAAGGCATTTCCCCAGTTGCAGGCATCAGATGTCGGTTGTTGATTATTCGAAGCCCTCTGTGTTGCCAAACCATGTAAGGCTGTGGCACGTTTGCCTGAACCGCAATAAGCAAGAATGGGCCCTGGTAATGCGTTAATGAGTTCCTTGAATTTTTCGCCATGTTCGGTAGACACTGCACCTATTTCAACGGGTAAATACACAAAAGCCATTCCCAGAGATTTGGCTAATTCTTCTAATTGTTTGCTAGTTGGCTGGTCATCCCCCCCTTCATAGTCAGGCCGATTACAAATAACCGCCTTATAGCCAGATTTCGCAATCTCACGTAGATCATTCAAACTTATTTGACCGGTTACCGATAATTTGTCATCTAATTTAGTTACGTCGATACCCATTATTGTCTCCTAGTGGTCTTTGCAATAAAGTTGAAATAAAGTTCCCATGATTTCGGTGGCTTCCTTACTTGCCAAACTATAAGTAATGTATTTCCCATTGCGCTCAGTAGTAACCAGTCTCTCTTCACGTAAGACCGTTAGCTGTTGCGAAAGTGTGGGTTGTTGCATTTCCAGCAATTCTTGTAACTCCCCTACATTTTTATCCCCTTGGCTAAGTTGGCACAAAATGAGTAGTCGATCTTCATTCGCCAGTACTTTCAACATCCTGCACGCCATTGCGGCGGATCCACGAATGGTTGAAATGTCTGGAAAATTTGATTGTGTTTGCATAATAGTTATTTAAATATTAAATATAATATTGACAAATATTATATTAATAAATATATTATTGTCAACGTTAATGAAAATGAACAACAGAATTTGATACCAAAGGAAAATTTAGATGAAAGCAAACATAGAAACATTTTTCGAGCCTGCTACAAGCACTGTTAGTTATGTCGTTTTTGATGAAGCGGGTGGAAGCTGCGCCATCATAGATCCCGTTCTTGACTACGATGCAAAATCAGGTCGAACAAGTACCCAGTTTGCCGATAAACAAATTCAATTTATAAAAAGTCAACGATTGACAGTTGAATGGATTCTTGAAACCCATGCACACGCCGATCATCTTTCATCTGCGCACTATCTCCAAAGTAAATTAGGAGGAAAAATCGCCATTGGCAATGGAATTCCTACGGTACAAAAAACCTTTAAGAAACTATTTAATATCGGAGATGAGTTTGTACCCAATGGCAGCCATTTTGATTATTTATTAGCTGATGGTGAAATGTTTAAAGTAGGTAAATTAAGTGCTAAAGCTATTTTAGTGCCAGGTCATACGCCAGCAGATTTGGCTTACCAATTTGGTGATGCAATATTTATCGGCGATACCTTGTTCATGCCCGATGTGGGTACTGCACGTGCAGATTTTCCGGGTGGTGATGCGCATCGATTGTTCCAATCCATACGCAAATTACTTGAATTCCCGCCTGAAACCAGATTATTGATGTGCCACGATTATCCACCGACCGATCGAGCGGTTCAATGGGAAAGTACGGTGGCAGAACAACGGAAGTACAATATTCATGTGCATGACGGTATCAGTGAAGATGAATTCGTTGCGATGCGTACTGCACGTGATAAGACGTTAGAAGCCCCTACTCTGTTATTGCCTTCGATTCAGACCAATATTCGGGCGGGTGAAATGCCACCTGCTGAAGAAAATGGTACTGCCTATTTTAAAATACCCATTAATGTAATTTAGAAGATGGATAACCCGTGAGCAGTATTGGCTCAGCCAGCTTCGTTATTCTTGAAATTAATTGACAAAATCAAACGCGGTAACGTGGGCTAAAGCAAGCGTAGCCTGGCCTAACGTAGGTTGGCGCTGAACTTGCGAGGCCCAACATCACTTGGCATTGGGGGGAAGCGTTTTCAATCATGCGGGCGTAGCCAAAATGCTTGATGATAGCGAAGCTGAGACATCTCTGTTTTGGACTGATGACTATACGGGATTGCCGTGCAGGATACGTACAGACTGGATGTACGAGTACGGTATGCTGCTATTGTAACGGGTCAAGTCGCTTGATCAAGCCATGATTGATATGTTATCGTGTTTCTATGCCCCGTCCCGAACGAATCGAATATGAAAATGCTTATTATCACGTAATGAATCGTGGTAAAGACCGAGGTCGAATCAAGATATTCCGCTCTCCTGAATACTTTGAAGCATTTTTGCGTACTCTCAAAGAAGCCGCTGAAAGATTTGGAATCGTGATTCATGGTTATTGTTTGATGACCAACCATTACCATCTATTGATTCAAACTCCTCACGCGAATCTCAGCCGTGCGATGCGTCATATTAATGGCGTATACACTCAACGCTATAACCAGCTCGCCAAATCTGATGGCCCAATTTTTCGGGGGCGCTTTAAATCCATCCTTGTTGACCAGGATGTGTATTTGTTGCAATTGTCGCGCTACATCCATCTCAATCCAATTGAAGGCAAGAAACCGCTGGTTGATAACCTGGCAGATTATCCCTGGTCGAGTTTTCCTGCTTACATCAATCAAGCCGACAAACCTGCTTGGCTAATGTGTGACGAAATATATGGTTTGCTGGGTTCAAAGCAAAAGTATTCAGAATATGCCAGGTATGTTGCGCAAGGTAATAACGAGCAGCTGACTCGATTTTATAACCGAGGTAACACCGCTTCGGTTATTGGTGAAAAAGAATTCGTTAAATGGTTAAGCGAGAACAAAATACCAAAACTGAAAGAAAACAAAAAAGCGAATTTAATTATCCCGTTTGGCTTGTCGATTGAACAGATTGTCAAAAATACTGCCGCCTATTATCAAAAACCAGTAACGTTACTAAGACAATTAAAGAAGGGGCGAAATAGTCAATCTACAGAACGGAAAATAGCTATTTATTTGTGTCAACATCTAGGTGATCACCGATTAAATGCAATTGCTGACTACTTTGGGCTTGGACATTCAGGCTCCGTTAGTCATATCACCTGTTTGGTGAGAAATCAATTAAGCAAAGATATCGAATTGACGAATGAAGTCGCAGAAGTCTGTAAGTTTATTGTTAATCAAGTAACTTGATCCATTATGTTCACCTGGTCGCTGCACGAAAATTACGCGAGCGACACAAGGTCGAACATGTCGTCATATTTTTATGCGACAAGGGCGAAAAGTACATCAATAATTATTGGCTAGAACAGAAGCCATGTGTGTCTACAAATTACACAGCGGATATAAGATGTCAGACCTGTTCTCCGTCACTTTGGCTTAATGGTTTTATCTAGCAGCATTTAAATAATAAAGGGCTCTCTAAAAATCGCAATTTCCGAGCAGCCGCGTTGCGGTTTGCTTGCTTACCGCGTTTCGTCACGATACAGCGTTACTCGAAAAAAATTATCGCTTACATATCACATATATGCCGCGCTCAAATTTTTTACTCGTGCCTTGTATTGCTTGGAAACTTGGATTTTTAAAGGCCCCCTAACGTCAGATAGGAGTTAAATGGATTTCTTGCCAACATGGCCACTTGAATTTAATACGATGACCTCTTTCAGCATTTTGCTGGTTGCTGGCGCTATGGGGGGGTATCTGGCTCATACGATGCGGTGGTTACCCAGTATTACGGGCTTCATGCTATTTGGTTACATCGCAGGGCCAAGCGGAATGGATGTATTAAGTGCGGATGCATTATCTTCGGCTCACGTTATTATTGACATTGCACTTGGCCTGATTCTCTACAGGTTAGGATTGTCTCTTGATATCAAGGCAGTCCTAAGAAGCCAATATCTGCTTCTGGCCACGGTTTTGGAGACGGTTGCAACGTTTCTGGCTGTTTATTTTGTTTTGCGATTTTTTGATGTTTCAGCTTTAACGGCTGCCATTGTTGCTGCCATCTGCACTTCGTCCTCTCCAGCAGTATTGATTCACGTCGGACATGAGCTTGGCGCCAAGGGGCCTGTGACAGATGCCGCTGGTTCATTGGTGGCCTTGAATAATGTCATTTCTTTTCTGGTATTTTCAGCCTTATTACCCATTGCACATATGGAAGCAGAAGCTTCATGGACGGTGATTGTATTCGAGCCGCTTTATCGACTTCTTGGCTCTTTTCTGCTGGCAGTCGTTATTGCCTATGGACTGCACTATTTAATCCTGGCCACAAGAAAAGCCAAACAGTATCGCCTTGCATTAGTCGTAGGTGCCACCATGCTTGCCCTGGGTTTGGCAAATGCACTCGTGCTATCCATTTTGTTTGCGCCGCTTGCGCTGGGCATTATCGTTCGCAACATTGAGCATGAAAATGTTATTTCCAACATTGAGTTTGGTGAAACATTTGAACTTTTTTTCATTGTGCTTTTTGTTTTTGCAGGGGCAAATTTGCATATAGATGAACTCATGCAATATGCCCCCGTTGCAATCGCACTGTCGTTTGCCAGAGGGTTATCTAAATGGTTTGGGGTATTTGTTGCAGCCAAGTCATATCGAATGCCGCCTCAAGCAGCGGTTTCAACAGGGTTATTGTTGGTGCCTATGGCTGGCCTCGCAATCGGCTTGGTACAAACTACAGGCCAATTATTCCCACAGGAAATTGCTACAGTATCGGCATTAGTATTTGGAGCCGTTGCCATATTTGAAACCATAGGCCCACTGATTGCAGTTTGGGCTTTCAAATATTCCGGGGAAGTGGGTAAAGAAGTGCGTAAAAAAGAAGAATAACGATTGATCCTGCAATAAATTGTTAATGTTAAGCTGCATCAATATGGGTGCAGTTTCTCTCAGACCGAACACTAGCAACTCCATGGAGTTGCTAGTGTTCGTGCTTCAAATATATTGGACAATTAAATTGTTTGCGTCAGCGTTTTACAAACACCATTAAGTTTTTACAACAAAAAAAATAACGCTGCAATAGCAGTCGGCGGCAACGCGCCTAGCAGCAAACCAACGGCCCCAATTGATTCGTCGCTAAAGCCACGTCTCAGTAGTGACACGCCAGCCGGATTAGGCGCATTGGCAATCACGGTCAGGCCACCTCCGGCCACTGCGCCTGCAACCAGCATATACTTTTCCTGATCTGACATACCAACAATCAACGAGCCCAGATAGGTGAGCGCCGCATTGTCTGAAATAGCGGTCAGTCCGAGAGCGCCAAAGAATAAGGCAGTCGGCCCGAGACTGGAGACGATGGGTTGCAGCCACCATTGCTGCATGCCGCCCAATACGACCAATCCAGCCAGAAAAAAACCGACCAGCAATCCCTCTTTGAGAATCAGTGGGCTTTGATGTCGATCATATGCTTGCGTATAGCCGAGAAACAACAGGAATATTCCCAAGAACAACACAGGATGATGGGCCAAAGTGACTACAGCGGCCAAAAATGCCAAGTGGATTGCGCTGACCAGTATGGGAACTTGGAGCGCGGGAGCATCCATTTCGGATGACTGCTTGTCGTGTATATGGGAACGCAGCAAGAATATGATTCCCGTCGCATTGATCAGCACGGAAAGACATGACTTCCAGCCAAAAGTTGACGCCATGAACGCAGTATCCCAATTCCATGCCGAAGCAACCATAAGTACCGGTGGTGCAGCGTAAGACGTCAGCGTGCCACCAATTGAAATATTAACAAAAAGCACGCCCAGAGCTCCATATTTAAGCCATTCTGGAATCCCTTGCCGAAAAATCTGTGGCGCCAGCATCAATGCGGCAAGCGTCATGGCAGCGGGTTCGGTAATCAGCGAACCCATCAACGGCACTGCAGCCAAGCCTAGCCAAGCTAACGCAAGACTAGTACGCACCGGTGTCAGGCGTGCAATTAGCAATAATAATTGTCTGACGATCTCCAATATTGGCCGTGAGGCGGCAACCACCATCACGACAAACACAAACAGAGGTTCCGTATACTGGCGTGACTCAGCGTAATCAATTGCTGCCGCGCCACCCGACACCAGCGCCATCACGACAATCAGAACAAATGCCCAGAACCCGAAAACCACCTCAACTTCGCCCAATAGATGGTACATGCCTGCATGTCGAGGGTAACGGTGGGCGAGACGTTCAAATGATTTTGCGGCAAATGTATGCAGCAACGCGAGGGCAAAAAGTCCTGCCCCGATTACTTGCATGGTATTAATTTCCATGTAGATCCCTTAGTTCATTGTCGATTGTGCGACCATCATAAAGCAACCCGGCTTGTTATCGGCAATATGAAGGAGGATATTGCAGTCTGTTTTAGTATTCAGCTAACGCGTCTATGGTTTTCAATGTGCTTAGCATATTCCCATGCGAATATCAGTGCGGAGGCGGCGATGTGGAATGCGAAGTGTCGGAAGTGAGTGACCCAGCATAATGATCATGCCAATTTCTTTGTACCGCGAGTGGTAACTGGCTAAAGCCGACAAGTCCAATACTGCCAATGTTGCAGCAAATGCACGCTTGTCTGCCCAGACACAGGTGCGGGAAACAGATATTCCAAAATAGTCTTAGGTGCCTAATGTCAATATTGAGAGAGAATCTCAAGAGTCTGTTTTACTTCACTGCTGTCCGGTTAAATGAATGGTCAAATCGCTGGAAGCCATGATTGACGG
>NZ_CAKMLL010000070.1 GCF_927797785.1 Candidatus Nitrotoga sp. BS
TGTTAAATTGTTAAATTGTTAAATTGTTAAATTGTTAAATTGTTAAATTGTTAAAGTAATATCTTTAATGAAACGTCTAATCCTGACGATCTTATCTAGCACTAACTTATGCGAAAGGGCCTTGGCATATTGTTACTATAGTAAAGACACGTTATATATGTTATACCAATTTGTTTTAATTAGAGTTATTCGTAAATGCAGTACGTTAAAATGAAGTCCTGTCACGACTGGAAATCAGCGGGAGTAAATCTGTCTGCGCACTATGCGCCGATACCTTCAGTTAAGAAATAGTCAAATTTACAGAGGTAAATATGAAGTTAAAGCGTTATCAGGTTTTCAATTTTCGGTCGGTCAAGGAAAGTGGTTGGATTGACTCTGACGGAGTCACAGCATTAATCGGCGTTAACGAGTCCGGAAAGACTAATTTGCTTCTCCCTCTCTGGAAACTAAATCCCGCGCGCGAAGGCGAAATCCAGCCAACGTCTGACTTTCCAAAACGGATGTTTGGCGAAATCCGTGAAAATCCAGCGGAATATTGCTTTATCACCGCTGAATTTGAGGTAAACGAACTGGCGAATGATCTGTCTGCAATAACCAATGCGCCACGGGATCAGGTTAGTCTAATTCACGTAACACGATACTTCGACAGTCATTATGAGATCACCTTTCCCAACCACAGAACAAAACGATCAATTTCATTTGATGAAGTGAAAATAACCATTTCGGACCTTAAGCAAGCTATTGACCAGATTGAGCCTTTTAAGCAGGAAGATTCTCTTAAAACGTTAGTCATTCAAGCCGCGAGCAAAATGGCCACTGATTTGCAGAAGAGCGGATGGGTTGATGAGCATGTTGCGAATGCCATTGAAACTTTGAAAAAACTGCTTCCTGAAAATCCCGCAAAAACCTCAACACTCGTTCCTCGCGTCAGTCAGACTTTAGAGCTGATGGAATCATGGCTGTCAGAGATTAGATCCCCAGCCCCTCAGGAGGATCCTAGAGTAGAGGATTTAGTGCTCGCGGCGTTACCTAAGTTTGTCTACTATTCAAATTACGGGAATCTGGATTCAGAAATATATCTGCCTCATGTTGTTGAAAACCTGAAAAGGGAAGATCTCGGCGCAAAAGAATCTGCAAAGGCTCGTACATTACGCGTACTGTTCAACTTTGTTCGACTTCAACCTGAAGAAATTTTAGAGTTAGGTCAAGATTTTCAAGATCAAAGTCGTTCACCCACAACAGCGGAAGTAGCGATCATTACGGAGAAGAAGCGCGAGCGATCGATTCTTTTGCAGTCTGCGGGAACAACACTAACTGAAAGTTTTAAGGACTGGTGGAAGCAAGGCGATTATCGATTCAGATTTGAAGCGGACGGTAATCACTTTCGAATTTGGGTCTCCGACCATCGTCGGCCCGAAGAAGTTGAATTGGAGAGTCGCAGCACTGGGCTTCAATGGTTCTTGAGCTTCTATTTAGTTTTTCTAGTGGAGAGTCAGCGTGACCATCAAGGCGCTATTCTCCTGCTCGATGAACCTGGATTGTCGCTTCATCCTTTGGCGCAGCGGGATCTGTCGGCGTTCTTTGATGGACTTGTTCAGAGTAATCAAATCATCTACACGACCCATTCGCCGTTCCTTGTTGATGCGGATCGATTAGATCGTGTGCGAAAGGTTTTTGTGGCGGAAGACGGTACTACAAAATCCTCGTCGAACTTACGCCAGTCCGGCTCAGATGTAGCACAAGCTGGCGCAGCTTACGCTGTTTATTCCGCACTAAATTTGAGCGTTACTGAGAGCCTTTTGCTTGGGTGTACGCCCGTAGTTGTTGAAGGTCAGTCGGACCAGCACTACCTCACCTTGATTAAAGCCTTACTCATCGGCGCCGGGAAAATTTCACCATGTCGAGAGCTGGTTTTTCCACCGGCGGGCGGTACAAAAACTCTAAGAATGACTGCGGCCATTCTCACGGGACGCGACGAAAGGTTGCCAGTGGTGCTTTTGGATGGTGATGAAATGGGGGCTCGTATGGCTAAGGAGTTGACCACAAGCTTGTACGATTCCGAAAGAGAAAAAGTTCTTTCGACGGACAGCTACGCAGGATTTAAGGGGTCCGAACTTGAGGATCTCATTCCTTTGAATCGATTTAGCGAGGCCATAGACCGGATTTTTCGCGAGCCGGAACGCTCATTTTCCGAAGTTGCGAAACCGGGATTACCCATTATTCCTCAAGTGGAAGATTGGGCGAAAAACGAATCGGTTGATCTTCCTAAGGGCTGGAAGGTTGATGTAGCAAGACGGGTTAAAACTGCAACACTAATGCGCGGCATCCAAGACGTTGAGGAGAAATTGGTCAACAAATGGGTTCAAATGTTCGAGACGTTTGATCAGAGACCAGACTAAGGCTTTCTCCATTGTTCTCTATCGGATAGCCAGATTCAATTATGAAATGTGTCATGGTCTAATTGCGCTGAGTAAATGGGTAAATTGGGGCCAGACTCGAATGCCACTATGTTAAGCCTTTTTAACAAGGTTAGACTATAACCCGCGTAAGGCGCAATGCGCTTTGCTTATTGACGCCCTACATTGTTGAAATGACGTAGGGCGCAATAACCAACGGGCATTGCGCCGGATGCTAATCATCGCATTTCACCTCATCTTCATTACCACCCGCCCAATTCTTCTGGTAGATTCCCTTTTCGACCTGTTGATGAAAAGTTGAATAAGGCCAATTCGCAACACATTTGACCAAGCCGTGCTTCACCGGGTTGATATGCACGTAATCCATATTCGCCCGATAATCTCGCTCATTCCGAATCAGGTTTTCCCAATATCGCCATTACCATATTCCCCGTTCGCCGCGTTAAGCGCACAAGGTGGATATACTTTCGGTTGGTGGAATCGCCTTGGAGAAATTAATTTTGAAGCATAGGGTCATGAAACAGTAAATTTGAAAAAATAATGGGTCAAGTTGCTTCATTAATAAATTTACAGACCTCTTTTTCTTCATTCGTCAATTCGATATCCCTGCTTATATTTACTGATCAAGCGACTTGCCCCGTCACGCGTTACTATTATTATGGCCTTTATGCCGCCCACGGCTTTGTGTCCTCCTTCCTCGCCAAGCAAACCGACTTCGATGGAAACGATCTGGAATTGCTCTGGCAGGCACTGGGGCAGATGTTCGAACATGACCGTTCCGCTGCCAGAGGCGAAATGACAACGCGCGGGCTGTATGTCTTCAAGCATGAAAGCGAATTGGGCAACGCCCCAGCGCACAAGTTGTTCGAGTTGATTCAGGCGAAGAAAAACACTGATGAACCTGCGCGCGACTTTGCCGATTACACCGTTTTAGTGAAAGAAGCTGCTATACCTGCGGGAGTCACGTTGCAGCGGAAAGTCGGCTGATTGCAATTGTCGTGAGGTTGTGCACGATCATGGTCAAAGATAATGCCGGAATCTCAACGTCGACCAAGCCAATACCCGGGTCGGCGGCTTTGATGAGCAATTGCGATCACTCTGACGGATGCGCTTTGAATTCGAAAAGCCAATGTGTATGGGAACGCTTGAAATACAGACGAACCGTTCCATGCAGTCCAGCATTGCCAACACCGGGTTGCTCGGCGGCCAGACAGACGACGCGCTGCAATTCTTGGGTGAAAGTGCGGCTGGGTGATGATCCGCCATTATCTCGATACCCACGGGTCGCTTCTTCTGCTTCAGCGAGCGCCTCTGAATTGAACGAGACGTGCATCAATCAGCGAGCGCTATCAATAATGGCGTCGAGCCGGGCGAAAACTTTTTCTGCTGGAATCCAGACCGTTTTTCCAGCTTCCATGTCTGCCACACGGCGGGCGATTTCTTCGTCCCATGCTTTGGCGATGGCTTCGGGTGAGTCTTCTGCTTCGCCTTCCAGGCTGACGATTAGGCGGTGGATCAATTCGCCTCGCTCCTTGGGCGTTAGACTTAATGCTTGGTCTGCAATTTCTTTCAATATCGCTGCCATGATGCCGTCCTTAAATTCAAATGCTATGCAGTGTATTAGGGTCAGTGTATTAGGGTCAGACTCGAATTCCACTAAGTTAAGCCTTTTAGCAAAGTTAGACTATTGTGAAATCCACGCCAATAATTTCTTAACTTATTGTTTTAGCTATGCTGATACTAATAAATCTGTCCCGATGGTTTTTTACAATATCGTTCTTGTGAGATTAAATGAGTGTAAGTCATCGTAGGCTCCTGATTTTAAATTTTGGTGATTTAAATTTATCAGATTCTTACGATGCTTTCCTCTTTTCTGAAGCTGTTGTTCTTAAAACTTGAATTTACCCAATTTGTAAATCTAACTATGGTTGTTCAAACAAACTTGCCGATTCTTTATAGTTTCAGAAGATGCCCCTACGCAATTCGGGCGCGGCTAGCAATTGAGGCCAGTGGGGTTATGGTTGAGCTGCGAGAAATCTTGCTTAGGGACAAGCCTGTTCAAATGACATCTATTTCAGAGAAAGCAACGGTACCTGTTTTGGTTTTGCCAGACGGGAAGTTCCTTGATGAAAGCCTCGATATCATATATTGGGCTCTGGAGCAGAATGATCCACAAAATTTGCTCTTAATTGAGCGCCAACAAGATATCAGCCAGTTGATATTAAAGAATGATTCTCAATTCAAACTGAAACTCGATAAATATAAATATGCTGTGAGGTCTCCTGAAAAAAGTGTGCAAGAGCACCGTGCCGAGTGCGAGTTTTTTCTCATGGAGCTCGAAGAAAGATTGATGTCTAATAGCTACTTGTTGGGTGCTCAATTAAGTGTTGCTGACATCGCGATTTTTCCTTTTATCAGGCAGTTCGCATCGGTAGATACTAATTGGTTCGACGCTTCGCAATTCGTTTTCTTGAGAAGTTGGTTAAGAAGCTGTGTCGAGAGTTCGGCATTTGAACGTATTATGAAAAAATATATACCCTGGAAACAGGGTTTAGATAAAGTAATTGTGTATCTATAGGTAAAGGCTAGAAAGCTTGAGTGAACCTGCGTAAGGCGGTACATTGTGGAAATGACGTAACCCGCGTAAGGCGCAATGCGCTTTTCTTATCTTGATTAGTTACATGCCTCAGCTGGGTACAATTTTTTACTTCTAGGCTCATGTGGTGAGCTACTGAGGGGGTAATAATAGGCGCATCTATCCAAGGAGATGCGTCATGGAATGAATCGAGTTCTGTTTCAAAAGGGTCTGTCGATGTCTGAGTTTCTGAAGCAGTACGGTAGATTGGGCTGAATGAAATAAAACCCAACATCTCACCGCTCATCATAACCATCACCAGAATAGCAAACGGATGTGCGTCTTTCACCGTTTTCATGGCTGCACGCAACTCATTGATAATGCTGCACCAATAAATCGAAACGTTGTTCAGCCAGATTAGCAGTAAAAAAGTTTGTGCCTCCCGCTGCATCGGCACGTCGATAACGTATGTATTCATCCCCCATTCGATGTTGGACTTCATTACATTCAGCCAAACCTATCGCGCTGAGAATGCAACATTCGTGCGACGTATTACGTTTCTGGCCAAGTAGTTAGTTCGAATACAAAAGGATATTGACGCGCATATCGACAAGCATTCAGATCTTCAGAAAGATAGGGCATTGCTACAGAGTATTACAGCAATTGGCCTACAGATGGGGAGTAATATACTCATCTGTGATGCACAGCCATGATTATGCGTTTGGCTGAACAGTTAGCGGCATATCTGGATTCGTTCCAGTGGATCGACAGTCGGATAGTTGGGTAATGGGACGCGCGCTACAACCCACGTGTCAAAGCTGTTTATGAATGCCTGCTTGCCCGAGGTAAGTCCAAGATGGCCTTCCTCGGTGCCGCAATGCGTAAGCGGGTACATTTGTTCTTTGGCGTACTTTAAACTGAGCAGCCATATCAACACGATTATCTGAAAAAACTTGATGTTAAAGACGATATTTACTGGCCTTTCGCCTGCTAAATCCAAGTCCAGTTAGGCCGAGCCCGAGAAGGGCAAGGGTGCCGGGTTCGGGAACAGTGGTAAGGGGAAATTTTAAAGCTGTGAACACAACCATGTCTTGCGTATTGTTAACAGTGCCGTCATTCAAGTACGTGAGGCTGTAGTTCCCAGTATAGATTGTTGAATTCAAGTTCTGCAGCCACGTGTCGGCCAGGACTCCATAGGTCGAAGTCGCTGTACCGCTGTCTACCTTGAAACCCGAGTTCCCCGTGTTGATGCGATAGAACCCGCTTTCAGTCTCCCCGTAAGTGATCGCCCATACGGCCAATTGAAAGGCCGCTGACTCTTCTTTAGTGTCAACAATGCTATACACTTGATTGGCCAATTGCCCCAATTGGCTCACTCTCGTTGCTCCATCTGGAGTCCCAGGACGCAAAGTACTTAATGAAGCTGCAAGATCAGCTCCAGTACCCACTGTATAGGTAACGCTGCCACCGATCAGCCAATGGTAAATGTCAACGCACCATGTATTGAATTGGCCAGTGGCGGAGAAGTCATATGTAAGATTTGTCGTCGAAAAACTGTCACCGCCAATTCCAACACCGACCAAATTCGTACCGGAGGATGGATTGGGAGCGATTTGACCGTTGTAATAGCCCACGCCTCCGCTGCCGAAGTTAGCTGAATTTGCATAGGTGACATCAATCGTTCCCGCCAAAGCTGAGTGACTCCCCATCACAACACTGATTAAGCTGATTACCGCTGGGATTTGTTTATATTTCATAATTATTCTCCTCAAAAATTTATTGTACCCAATCAACTTAAGCATATATCGTGCCATAATATTTATATAAATTAATTCAAGTAGTTATATTATTGATAATCAATTTTTAACCAGCGATGTAAAACTTTCCGACAAATTCAACTGCCAACTGACTTACCTTAAACCATATCCCTTTGGTACAGCGCGGAAGGTTGGTCTGAATGAAATGAAGCCCAACATTTCACTCACACTTGGCCTGGTGGCAGACACGATTGTGAATTTTTTCAGTCGCAGCGAGAACCAAGTCTTATCAATGGATCAATCATTTGTCTGAGCAAGATTGTTCATGCTGAGTAACCATCCCGTTGCAATATCGCCCGTAAGGTTCTACTGTTTGGGTAGACTAATAATTGGAAATAATTGGGGTCAGAGTAGAATGCCACTAAGATAAGCCTTTTTAGCAAGGTTAAACCATTTTGAAATCTGCACTAATACTGGCTTAAGTTATTGTTTTAGAAATGCTGAAGCTCCTTAGCTTATTGTTTAGCTATGCTGAAGTCCCTTAACTTAGTGGCATTCGGGTCAGAGTACGATAATTGGGGTCAGAGTAATATTAATTATGCCAAGAAAGGCAGGGCGACCACAAAGTAAAGTAGACATTACCAATCAATACTACTCTGACCCTAATTATTTCCTACATGACGATTCAATTTTTATAGCAAGGTCGGCACCTTCCTCGCGAGTTGCCTAACCGTAACAGTTTGTAAATAGGGTTGTCGGGTGGGTACCTCGCGGGAAACAAGCGAATTGTGTGGCAGTATGATTACCCGTTTTTTTTGATTTTTTCCCGCATCATCGTCACCGCTGCCTTGCAGCCGTCGCCACGATCGGTCTCACCGAAATCGACAAGTGCTAATATGGCGGCAGCCGGCGTAATGGCCGCTAGGGCAAGGCCTCCCAGGATCTTCATGGCAATAGGCGCGGCATCGATAGCCACTGAAGGATCGGCAAATTGACCGCTGATCGTGATGGGAGAACGCAGACTTACGGGACTCCAGTCTTTGGGCGCAGGCACTAGACGTAGATCCAGCTTCTCACTGTCGAGTGCCACAGATCCGGTCATAAAGAAAAGAGTGTCGGTCGTGTCGAGCAAGAATAGTTTAGATTTAACCTGCCCCTTGTGGATCGGAAGATCAATCATGGCACAATTAAGCGGTAGAGGCTTTTTGGCGCTGATGGCCACACCGATCGCCTGAGCCAGGTCCAGGCCACCCAACTCCATCACTAGGTGTGACAATGTTCCATGGCGGATCTGGCCATGAAGCTGACCATCCAGCGTGCCCAGGATGGCTGCAACAGAGCGCCCGGTACCTGTAACGCGGACATTGCCTGTAAATCGTCCCGAGATCATGTCCTCGCCATTGATCTTGTCACCGTTCACCCATTGCGCCAGATCGACATTTTTTAGCCTGAGATCCGCTTCGAAGATAGGTTTAGCGTTGTTTGTTTCGGCATCCAGTTTAAACATGCCGGCCAGGCTGCCCTTAGCAATCGTAGCCTCAATGTCGTTGAGCGCCAAGCGACCGTCTTTTAGCACCAACTGCGTCGCCAGAGCTTGCAGAGGAAGCAACGCATTAGTACCCAGATCAAGTTTGTCAATATCGAGTCTGATATCGGCGTCCATTGCGTGTAATGAGGGAATGTCAAATTCTTTAGCAGGCAGGACGCGCCCTCCTGGTGTACTTGGTTTCCGCTTGCCTTTTTTCGGTTCAGGTTTAGCGCCGACAGATGGCGCCAAGTCTTGCAACACTAGTTTTTTGGCATTGATATTCCCACTGAGCATTGGCGGTTCGGGCTGTACATCAAACTTCAGGTTGGCGGAAAGGTCGCTATGACCAATTTTTACCGTCTCTAGCTTGAGGGTAACTACCTGTCCTTCCCGCGTGATGTCGCCCTCCAATAGGTAGGGCGGCGTCGCTGGCAAAGTGACGCCGGGAATAGCCGTCATTACGCCCAGGCTTGGACCTTCAGCCCGCACCTGGCCTTTGATGCCATCGGCCGCGAACAGATTTTCAACGCTGCCAGTGAAAAAAAACTTAGTTTCACCGAGGGAACTTTTGACGCGAAAGAGCTTGGTTGAATCGCCGGCATCGGTACTGAGAATATTTGACGCTTCAATCTCTGCGGTTACCGGATCGTTGCGTAAACTCCCATCCGCGATAATGGATAATACTTTGCCGTCGGATGATTCACTTGTATGTGCGACGATATTGAGACGTAGATCATTCACATTGTCACCGAGTACGATCTTAATCAGTCCGAGTTCGACCTTTTTGACAACCGGCAGCGGAAGTGATTTGTCCACTTCGTTGGGCGCTGCTTCCTTGTAGTCTGTGAACTGCCAGGTGGCCTTGTCGAGGCTGGACCTGATCAGCCGTACTTCACCTTTATCAATAGCGACAAGTGGCAGCGAGACCGGGCCACCAAACAGACTTTTCCATGCTGCCCTTATTTCGAATGTTTTCAGGCTCAGAAATGGCTTTTCTCCAGCCCATTCTGGCGCAGCAATCGACAAGCCCCCAGCACTTATCTGGATAGTCGATCGAAAGTGCAATCGAAACGGAGGGTCGATTTGAACCTCACGGTTCAGGGCGGAGCTTGCAAACGTGGCTATCGGGGATCGCAAATATCGCCACCCCAGCAGTTCACTGACAACCACACCAACCAGCAACAACAATATCAGCACGAACAAGCTTGAGCGAAAGTTACGTGACACGATTTTCTCCCGGGGTATTAGGAAAAACAATGTACCTTTTCCATGAGCATTGAGTATAGGACATGACGTCATGTCACTCTTAAAAGCTTTACTCGGATTACATTAACTTGGCTAACCCTTAAATATTAAGAATAACAAAGCATTTTGGACAGGGTCTGTGCGCGATCGCGCTTAGTCGATTATAAATATCGGAGCCGTTATCAGTTCTTGGAGTCAAATCAGTACCGCGGCCACAAAATTCATATCGTATATCGACTGATGCAGATAATATTTCGCTATAACTCTAAAGGGCGCCTCTAAAAATTCAATTTTCTAGACAAGACAAGACGCGAGTAAAAAATTTGAGCGCGGCATATGGTTGATATGTAAGCGATAATTTTTTTCGAGTAACGCAGTATTGTGACGAAAATTGGATTTTTAGAGGTGCCCTAAAATGTAGTGGTCTAATAGAAACGTACACCTCGATAGGATCATTATTCAGCTAGAGAGACAAGTCCAAGGAACAAGCAACGCACGCATTACGAAGCCGCATTTAAATTAAAGGCCGGCTCCGCCAGAATATGTGCCGTGTTATATATGGCTGCCGTCGCAGGAACACGCTACAACCCACACGTCAAAGCTGTTTATGACCGCCTGCTTGCCCGAGGCAAGTCAAAGACGTCCTCCCTCGGTGCCGCAATGCGCAAGCTGGTGCATTTATGCTTTGGCGTACTCAAAACTCAACAGCCATATCAACACAATTATCTGAAAAATGTTTGACTTTAAAGACGGTATCTACTCGCTAGCCAGCCATTCATAAAAGCCAGCTACTTATCCCGCCAATCCCGCATAAACATTCTGCACATCGTCATCCGCATCGACCGCTTCCAGGAACGCTTCCACTTTTTCGCGCTCGGCGACAACTAGCCTGACACAGGGGGTAAAGGGTTGAAGACGGGCAAAAGCTATCCGCATGTCTGCCCGTCAGCTAAATCTCTTGTAAAAATCAAAGAGCGTATAACGCAACTGACTGCACGGGAACGAGCGCCGATACTGCTGGAAAATATAGTTGGGAGCATGAATGCCAGCCTTCGCGGGTGGTCGAACTACTTCCACTACCGTAATTCCAATGGTGTGCTGGAGAAGATGAAGACGCATGCGGAAGAACGTTTGCGAAAGCATCTGATGAAACGGCACAAGGTCAAAGATCGAGGGATCGGCCTTGGCCGTTTCCCGAGCCAGCAGCTTTATACGAAATATGGGCTATACAAGGTTCCAACAACGGCAGGCTGGAAATCGGCGCATGCCTCGGTGTGAAGAACATCGGAAAGCCGTATGCGTTAGTAGCGCACGTACGGTTGTGCGTCCAGCGAAGGCTGGCGTGTTCAGCAGGAGATAGACCTGCCGGGGAAAGAGTCAGAAACCCCGTAGCTTGGATAGCAGGGTAGCGGGTAACCAAAACTCTGAAGCCTATCGACAAAGCTTTCCTTGGGGAAGCGCGAGTCACTGGGCCGTAACGAAAGTGAACGCAGAACTAGCCTCGAAAATGCTAATTCCAAAGGCCGAACCTCTAACCGTAAGGTGAAGGCAGCATGGGTAGACGAAATCTGACCGATACGACTATTTCACTTTGGCGGGGTTAAAGCGACAGCACGGAGACAAAGGACATGCTAAGCAACTGGAGAAACCCTACTCGCCCCGACGCGAAATCGCTGGAGCAAGGTAGACCTTATAACCGGTAAATCCGGGAAATGGGTTGAAGGCGGGAGGGAGGCGGACGGGTTAGTAGTAGCGATAAAGCGGAGTAATGTCCGTGGAGCGAAGGTACCCTGCTGCATTGTAATTTCTCTGACACAAGAAAGGCAGGGACGAAATGATAAAAACGTCCGTTAGTTTGCAAGATCTGAGAAGGAGAATATACGTCAAGGCGAAGGCAGAACCGTCATGGCGTTTTTGGGGGCTGTACGTTCACGTCTGCAAGATGGAAACACTGGTCATGGCGTATGAGATGGCTCGGAAAAATGACGGGGCACCGGGAATAGACGGGGTCACGTTCGAGGACATTGAGGCGTTGGGGGTGGCGACATTTTCGGGCAGATACAAGACGAACTTACAGAGAGAACCTACGTACCGTTACCGGCGCGCAAGCAGGAAATATCGAAGGGAGATGGAAAGTTCAGAACCCTGTCGATACCGGCTATACGTGATCGGGTGGTGGCAGGTGCGCTCAAGCTGATATTGGAACCAGTCTTCGAGGCTGATTTCCAGGAAGGGTCATTTGGCTACCGACCCAAACGGACAGCGCATGAAGCGGTGAACCGGGTAGCAAAAGCAATTGCTCAGTACAAGACACGCGTGATTGACTTTGATCTGCGCGCCTATTTTGATACGGTTCGGCATGAACTGCTATTGAAGAAAGTGGCGCTACGCATCGATGACTGTGACGTGATGCACTTGTTGAAAGTGATGCTGAAAGCTTCCGGCAAACAAGGCGTACCGCAAGGTGGTGTGATTTCACCGTTACTCAGCAATATTTACCTCAACGAGGTAGATAAAATGTTGGAACGGGCAAAGGAAGTTACACGCAACAGCAAGTACACCTATGTTGAGTATGCAAGATTCGCAGACGATCTGGTTATATTGATCGATGCGCATCCGCGCAATGCATGGCTAGTGAAGGCGGTAGAAAAGCGACTACGAGAGGAATTCGCCAAGCTACAGGTTGAAGTGAATGAAGAGAAAAGCAGCATGGTGGACTTGAGTCGCGGGGAAAGTTTCGGATTCCTCGGATTTGACTTTCGACGCATCCGCAGCAAAAAAGGGGTGTGGCGACCACACTATGCACCGAAGCTGAAAAAGCGGACGGGGCTATTGGAGAAACTCAGGGAGGTGTTCCGCAGACATCAGTCGCAACCGGTTGATCGCGTAGTAGCATTGATCAACCCGATGATACGTGGTTGGGTGAACTACTTCGCAGTTGGGGACTCGGGCAAGTGCTTTAACTTTATCCAAGACTGGGTAGAAAAGAAGGTAAGGCGGCATATGATGCGATCCCGGAAACGCAAGGGCGCAGGCGTCAGCGGTGGAGTAGGCAATGGTTGTATGAGACGCTGGAGCTGTTTAAAGGCTACCGTATTTCAGGATCAAGGTTGAAAGCAACGCCAGCAGGATAGGTCACATAACCCTTGGGGTGAAACATGCAGGAGAGCGTAGTGCGGGAATTGGGGTTAGCAGGGCTTTTGCGAAGCAAAAACTCGCAAATCCGCCTGCTGCGTTCGACGTGGCGGGAGCTGGAAACGTGACGATTGTGCGCGCGCCTGTTCTCGACCCTACTGATGAGGGAGGGCAGGCGAGAACCTGTTCTCTACTCTACCTCATGGTGCTGCTGTTAACTGCTTGTTAAAGTAAATAAATAAAACCAGCTGCGCCGAGAAGCGGATACCCTGAAGTCGGCATCGCCCCATGCTCGCAATGTTTCGTCGAGCCGGATTATGAGATCAGATTGATCTTTCGTACTTGGCAGTGGCGCTGTAGCCGACAGATGAGTAAAAACTCACGTCTTGAGTGCCACCTGTAATTGTTGTCAAGGAAGATTAAAGAATCAAACGGAGCGGCTCAAGTCCATCCCTTAAATTCTGTTTATCCGCGTTTCAATAGCGTCCCTGTGTTTTGTTGATGTAATTGGAAAGCTGCTGGGTTTCCTGGTTCATTCGCATTAAGTTGGAGTGGGTAACCCTGAACAGTGCGCGCATCACTTTATAGGCTAGGCGAGGGTGGGCGTCCACCACTGTGTCAAAGTCCTCCGGGGTGAGCGTGTAGACCGTGGCATCGCCTACCGCACGCAGAGTCGCCTTGCGCGGCGTCTGGTCTACAAATGCGCGAGTACCGGCGCACTCGCCGGCAGTCATTGTGTATATCGAATTCTGCATGCCACTAATGTCGGCGCTGAAAACGGCAAGCTTGCCGGAGGCGAGAATAAAAAGTGACTGGACGGCTTCGCCCTCGCTGACGAGCAATTCGCCATCCTTTAACTGGCGTACACCCATTTTCTCCGCCAGAATCTTGGCTTCGTCTTCTGTGATTTCCGAACATACCGCTGATTTGCCGATTAGCTTGTAGTCTGCCTCATTTCTCATTTCAAGATGCTCCTTTTCTTCTATGCCGTCGAGTCAGTAATGTTGCACGGTTTTATTATAGCTTAAGGGCATCCTCATGGCGTGGTGACAGAAAAATGTCACTTTGCATGCTCGACATTCAAGACCGAGCCAACACTAGCAGCCTGTCGGACTTAAAGGAAATCGGCTGCAAATTGAGCTGAGCGGTGTATATTTCGCCGCTTTTTTGGGCAATAGAACAACTATTACCCTGCAAAATCGTCAAAATCTGCCCTCGCTCAGCTCAATTTTCGCTACGATTCTTTAAGTCCGACAGGCTGCTTGTCTGTAGTGGACCCTGTTTCCCGGACAGTGAATTAAGATGGTAGCCTGCTGTAAAAAGGAGCGGGTTGCGAGTGAATCGAACCGTAAGAATTTCAGTGGTAAATTTAAGGTCAAAGTGGCCATCGAAGGGATTCGTGGCATCAAAACGGTGAATGAGATTGGTCAGGAGTTTGGGGGAAGAATAGATAGAGTCAGAGTAATATTAATTACTCCAAGAAAGGCAGGGCGCCCACAAAATAAAATAGACCTTACCAATCAATACTACTCTGACCCCATTAATTCCTCTGACCTCATTAATTCTCATTAATTCTGACCCCATTAATTCGTAAGGCTTTGCGCTTGCAGCGCGATCTGGATATTGGTCTCGCCGGGGCGGTATTGGCGATGCAATTAATGGATGAGATCGAATTGCTGCGCACTCGTTTGCGGACGGTGGGTGGCGAGTACTGAGCGATTAATCGCTCGGCATCGGAATTTTTCCGCTGGAGTATTGTGTTTTGAGAAGTGTGAGTTAAAAAAATTGACTGCAATTACAAGCGGGTTATTCGATTTTTAAATTTTGGTGTTGTAATGATTGCAGACTCAAAAAGGTTTTGAGGTAGTTAAAATACATCTACCTCAAAACCAAACACATTGGAGTAAAGAACTACTACGCCAGATGTCTAAATTTAGAATAACTTGTTGATTAAGTAATTATATTTTGCGACGACGAGAAACTGCAAAACCTGCAAGACCCAAACCTAATAATGCCAGAGTTGCTGGTTCAGGCACGCCACTCACCGCGCTGACTGAAGCATTTGAGACCAGATAGCCTGGGGTGCCTGAGACATAATTTGATAGCGTATCGCCGAATACCCAGTTTACTCCGTAGGCCTTATTGGTAACCAACTCATCCGGTGCACCGGTCCCCAGACCAGCCCAGCCAGCAGTTAGCTGAGCAGGCGTAGGTGCCTGAATAACAAAGCTTGCGAGATCCGCGAAGGTGAGCCCGACGCCCGCATTCGGCAACCAACTTTTGTCAGTGACTTCAAAAATTTTTGCCACCTTGTCTGAGAGATCAGCAAAGCTCAAATCGTAACCATTGCTGTACAGCGGTTGAAAATTAACGTCTGAAGGTTCATTTGCTACTACTGCAAAGTTGCCAGCGCCATCAGTAATCCAGAAATTAAGATAGGGTGCCACTTGAGGTCCTGAACCAGCAGTGAACCGAGTCACGTCGTCTAGCCGTGTTATAGCGACACTTTGCAAACTTCCCAGCGTTTGCCCGTTAATGTCATTCGAACCTAAAGCAGCCTTTTGGCCAGCCACTGTGATTAAAAAATCTGTTTGACCAACAGCTGGATAACTTATCGTTGGCGTACCACGAATAATAAAGTCGACAAACCCAGCATGAGCCACAGTGGACATCAACAGACCTACAACAATGCTCATTGAACGAATCAAATTAATATTGATTACTAAAGAAGCCTTGGTTGCTGGCTCTGTTGCCTTCGAACTTATAGATCGCATTTCAACCTCCTAAAAAATTAAGGGTTATAGATAATTGGCACAATATGTTTGCCTTCAATCTAAATAACCTCGTTGGACTTAAAAGATAAAAATGCCACACGAAGTGCTAAATTGAAGCGTATTTAAAACAAGCATGAAATATGCCATAAATAGATGTGTTGGTTTATATATATGATTTAAAATGAATAAAAATAACTCGCTAAAATTATTTCATAATTGATGGCTTAAAATTTTCAGGAACTGTAAAGAAATTCGACATGGGTTACATAGGTGGGCAGTCTCTAATAAAACTATTCTTCAGATTGAATAACCAATCACAACCGCTTATTTTTTAATCGTGGATTTAGAATCGTAGGGATTAGATCTGCACACAATTTTTTCCCTTTCAGGTAATTGCGTTGATACGGCTGTTGATTTTTAAGTCGGGTACCTGGTTTTATTACTTCCAAATATTGATATAGACCCTAACCGGGCGCAAATTTGGCCAATGTTGTTTCTCGAATAATGCGTTTTATTTCATCCCGCATTGTCTGGTGGTTCATATAGTCGATGGGAATGGGATAGTTAGAATTATTATGCACAAGCCGCAGAGATGGATAGGAGGAAACACCGAGCTGTCGGGACTGGCGAATCTCGTGTTGCAGTAGATTATCTATTTTCGTACTGCTCAAATCTCTGGCAAATATTGCAATATCCAACCCTATCTCTTGCGCACATCCTTGCAGTGTTTCCGGTAAGGATGGATTCAATGCGTTTTGATAATAGGCTCTTTGAATAGCTCGCACCATTTCCGGTTCCGCATGTTGCTTTCTGGCTGCCAGAACTGCACGGCAAGCCGGATAGGTAGAACGGAAGGGCGTATTACGTGACCAGAAATCATAATTAAACGATACCCCTGGCACAGTCTGCTCAATCTGCTGCCAGATATGCTGAATTGTATGTTGCATACTTAGCAACATGGGTTCTGTCGTATCGGGCGCGAGTCCACCTGCCAAATATATAATCGCAATTTGCTCAGGCAATTCGGCTTGCAGCGCAGCCCAGCTCCGACTAAATGCATAGCACCAGCTGCACATCGGGTCGTGAATATAAAAAAGACGGGTTATGGAGGAAGCGGTACTACCTGTTTGGATAATTTGTTTCATTGCTTGAGTAGAAGTCTTACGGCTTGAGATGCGCGTGTCAAAAGTGAGTTTATCAGGTTAAATAGGGATAGCGCTCGTCCCTTGGGGCGATCGATTGATGGGTTTCGGTCCCCGCTTAGCATCGAATAGATTCCTGTCTGTTCCTTTAAAGTTAACGCCATTTTTTTTCAGTAGCGCATCATCAGAAATCTCCCTGTTAAACCGCCCAGATGGACCAAATGCGTCACGCTGCCATGCAAAAACGTCACGATTGCTTGAACAATCCGTAGAGTACCTTTTTCTGCGGAACTTCGTGAATTGTCCACTGATCTTAACTTGTAATTTTCTGCCCCGTTACGAGATTTTATATTCAGGCAGCATCCGCAGTTTCTATTAATAAATATTGCGCTTAACCGTATCCAAAAAAGATGTTCACAACAATATGTAAGTGCGAAAAAATGTCGATCCGGCTATTCTTGTTGGCCGTCTGCGATCACTTCGCAATCGAAAAAGCGAGTGCCGAGCATAGTTCTGGTCGAGTATTTTTTGCGCTCAGTACGACTGTGAAGCCCCTGTTGCCTGCTGAATCTACGATTCAACTTCAAAAAGGAGATAGTTATAATGAACAAACCTGCGGCTGATTCAATCAGCTCAAACGGCAACGCCCTCGCTGTCTTCAAAGAACTGCGCCGCTACCTCAATACTCAGATTCTCGGCCAGCCTGGCCTGGTCGAAAGCTTGCTGGTCGCTTTGCTGGCAGAAGGCCATTTGCTTATTGAAGGTCCGCCCGGTCTGGCCAAGACGCGCGCCATCAAGGCGCTGGCACACGGCCTGGAGTGTGACTTCCAGCGTGTTCAGTTTACTCCCGACATGTTACCGGCTGATCTTACCGGATCGGACATCTACCGGCCGGAGGATGGCGGTTTCCGTTTTCAGCGCGGCCCGCTGTTTCACAATTTGATACTGGCCGACGAGATCAACCGTGCGCCTGCCAAGGTGCAATCTGCGCTGCTGGAAGCGATGGCCGAACGCCAGATCAGCGTGGGTCTGACCACCTATGCATTGCCGCGCCTCTTTCTGGTGATGGCGACCCAGAACCCGATCGAGCATGAGGGCACTTATCCGCTGCCCGAAGCCCAGCTTGACCGCTTCATGCTGCACACGCTCATCGATTATCCGGACCGTGAAACCACTCGCTTGATTATGGACCTGGCGCGACGTGAAGCGCTGGAAGGGCGTGAGTTGACGCCGCCGGCTCAGACCATGCCTCAGGAATTAGTATTTGCCGCGCGCGCTGAAGCGTTGAATCTCACCCTCGCTCCTTCCGTCGCCGACTATATTGCTGCGCTGGTCGATGCAACCCGGCGGCCTGAACCCTACAGCGGCAAACTGAAAGAATGGTTGCGCTGGGGCGCCAGCCCGCGCGCGGCCATCGCCATCGAGCGCGGTGCGCGCGCGCTGGCCTGGCTGGACGGACGCGACTACGTCAGCCCGGAGGATGTTCAGGCCATCGCGCCGGATGCGTTGCGCCACCGCCTGCTGCTCGACTACACCGCACAGGCGCGCGGCATTGTCGCGCAGGATTGCGTGAATGCATTGCTGCAGAAGGTGCCCGCACCATGATCCTTCCCGATCTTGCAGAGCTTTCGGCCTTGCGCGGCGCAGCTCGCGGATTAAGTTTGCGGGCGCGCCGTCCGGCAATGGCGCAGTTGCAGGGGGGGCATCGCAGCGCCCAGCGCGGGCGCGGGCTGGAATTCGAAGAGGTGCGCCTCTACGCCCCCGGCGATGATGCGCGCAATATCGACTGGCGCGTCACCGCACGGCGCGGGCGGACACATACCAAGCTGTACCGGGAAGAACGCGAGCGCCCCGTCTGGCTGGTTGCAGATCTGCATCCGGGTCTTTATTTCGGCAGCCGCCGCCAGTTTAAATCGGCCGTACTGTTGCGCACCGCAGCCATGCTTGCCTGGGCGGCGGCACTCGGCGGCGATCGTGTCGGTGCGGTGATTGCCGTCGGCAATGACGAACCCCTGATTTTTCCACCGCGTGCCCGTGAAGCGGGCGTACTGCCCATTCTGCAAGCGCTGGTGGAAGCGCAACCGCTCGCTCCCGGTCTGCCGGTAAACGGCGGCTTGCACAATGCCGTTGCGACACTGCGCCCGTTGCTGCAACCGGGCAGCATGATTCTGCTGCTGAGCGATTTTGCCGGGCTGGATTCCTCTAGCGAAGATATCCTCGCCAGTGCGACCCTGCATAGCGAGGGCCGCCTGTTATGGATTACCGATCCGCTCGAAAGCGGTGGTCTGCCGTCCGGCACTTACCGTGTCGGTTTGCCTGGCCGCCTGTGGTGGATGAATGGCGAAGATACGCACGTCCAATGGCAAAACACCTGGCGCGCGCGCGAACAGAATATGAACGATTTGGCCATGCGTCTCAATCTTCCGCTTAGCCGCGTGAATACGCACGATGCCGTAATCGACAGCATGGTCGCGTTGTTGAAGGAACCGGCATGGGCAACATGACCCCGGATTGGATCACCCGGCTTGCACCGGCCCATGCACCGCCGCCGCCCGGCTGGTGGCCGCTCGCACCGGGCTGGTGGGGGTTGCTGATTCTGCTGGCTGTGATGGTTGCAGGTTACATTTACTGGCAGCGCCGTCCGGCTGTTCGCCTGCGCCGCATCGCCTTGCGCGAACTGAAAAATCTGCAAGCCACCATAATCGACGACATCATTTTGGCGCGAGAGCTTGAGCTTCTGCTGCGCCGTTACGCGGTGGCGCGTTTCGGACGCGACACGGTGGCAAATTTAAGCGGAGAGCGCTGGATCGCTTTCGTCGTCAAACACGGCGGTGCCGCATGGTCCGGAAAGAGCGGAACCAGCCTGCTGCGCGCAGCCTACGGCGGCGCAGTGAATGCAGACCGCAGCGGCTGGCTGAAAGGTGCGCATGGTTTTATCAGGGGGCGGTCATGATCCATATCGCCTGGCCCTGGATGATTTTATTCCTGCCGCTGCCCTGGTTGCTGCGCCGCTGGCTGCCTCCGGCAACTGTGCAAGGCAGCGCATTGTTCCTGCCGTTCGCAGCTTTGGTGCCGATAGACAAGATACCTGCCCTGCAGGTGAATTCGCGCAAACGCAGTATGCTGTTTGCACTGGCATGGCTGTTGTTGGTCGCTGCCACCATGCGCCCGCAGTGGCTGGATGATCCGCTGCCGGTTCCGACCACCGGGCGGCGGATTTTGCTGGCAGTCGACGTATCCGGCTCGATGGCGACGCCGGACATGGCCGGCAATTATTCTCGCCTCAATGTCGTTCAAAAAGTGGCGGGCGATTTTATACAACACCGCCATGGCGACCAGGTCGGCCTGATCCTGTTCGGCACGCGGCCTTATCTGCAGGCACCCCTGACAGCCGACCTAGACACGGTCAGCCAGTTTTTGCGCGAGTCGGTAGTCGGCGAGGCAGGGACCCAGACAGCGATAGGCGACGCCATCGGGCTCGCGCTCAAGCGTCTGCAAAGCAATCAAGCAGACCCGGGCAAACAGGGGGAAATGGTGTTGATCCTGCTCACCGACGGCGGCAACAATGCCGGGCTGATGGGTCCGCTGGCGGCTGCCAAAATTGCTGTAAGCACCGGCCTGCGCATCTATACCATCGGCGTGGGTGCCGAGGTCGAGCAAAGCATATTATTCGGTACACGCGGCAACACCGACCTCGACGAGGACACTCTCAAGTCCATCGCGCGCATCAGCAACGGTGAATATTTCCGTGCCACTGACGCAGACGCACTGCAAGAGGTTTACGCACGCATCGACAAACTCGAACCGAGCGCCGGACGCGAACAATGGTACCGACCGCACAGCGAATGGTTTATCTGGCCGCTGGCGCTGGCACTATTGCTCAGTATACCCGCCGTGATGATCAGGAAACGGGTATGAACATCAGTACCTACATACATGCTTTCCATTTCTTGCGTCCGCTCTGGCTGATCGCTTTGCCTCTGCTGTGGATGCTGGTGTTCTGGTTGGCGCGGCGGCACAAAGGTGACGGCGACTGGTCCGGCTTCATCGACGCCGATCTGCTGCCGGAGCTGCGCATGGACGCTGCCAGTGCTACCAGCATGCGCCCCTGGCCGTGGCTGGCGCTGCTGTGGAGCCTTGCCGCGCTGGCTCTGGCCGGCCCCAGCTGGGAGCGTAACCAGACCGCAGCCTTTCGTGCTCCGGCTGACTTGGTTTTTGTGCTCGATCTTTCACCCTCTATGATGGCGGCAGATGTTGCGCCGGATCGTGTCACGCGCGCACGGTACGCGCTGGACGACCTGCTGGCTGCGGCTCGTGACTCTCGTGCAGGGCTGGTCGTATTCTGCGAAGAGCCTTATACCGTAACACCGCTGACGCAGGACGTTGCCACTATACAGGCGCTGCTGCCTCCGCTCGTACCCGGCATCATGCCCAGTGCAGGCGATCATCTCGCACCCGCACTCAATCGTGCGGAAAAACTGCTGCAAGCGGGTGGCATGAAAGATCAACGCATCGTGTTGCTGACAGACGGCTTCGATGACCCTGCCGCCGCGCTTTCGGCTGCCGCAGCGCTCAAGGCGCGCGGTGTGACGCTGAGCGTGGTGGGTATAGGCACGCCGGGCGGCGCCCCGTTGCAAAACGCGGAAGGGCATTTCGCGAAGGACGCACAGGGCAGGTCTCAACTGGCCCGTCTCGACATCGATCAACTTCAGCAGTTAGCCAAAGCCGGGGGAGGCAGCTACGTCGATCTTGCACAATTGGCCAACCTGGTCACTTACCTGCAAGCGGCGCAGCATTCGACCGGCAGCGCAATTGCGGCACAGGGTATTGAAGTTTCGCATTGGCGCGACGAGGGTGTGTGGCTGTTGCCCGTACTGTTGCTGCTGGCGAGCCTGCTGGCGCGGAGGAGCTGGCTATGATGCGCATTGCACTCGCACTTATCCTGCTTGTATTTATGCTGCCTGTAAAGGCCAGCGAGTTCTGGTCAAAGCTGTGGCTTAACGCCGACCAGCGGGGCGAAGCGTTGTTACAGGAGGGCGACGCAAGCAACGCGGCCAAGGAGTACGCCGACCCGAGGCGCAAAGCTTACGCCAAACTGAAAGCAGGTGACTATCAAGGCGCCGCGCATGATCTGGAAAATCTGCACGATAGCGAAGCTGATTACAACCGTGGTAATGCACTCGCGCATGCGGGTGATCTGCATCGTGCACTCGAAGCATACGATGCCGCATTGAAGAGCGATCCAGACAATCAGGATGCACGTCATAACCGCGAACTGGTGGCCAAGGCTCTGGAACAGCCGCCGCCGCAACAACAGAATGACGACGGCAAAAAATCACAAGATGGCAAAAAGGAAGGCCAGCAGGACAAGCAGGGTGAGCAGAACAGCCAGGGCAAGGATAGCCAGGGCAAGAATAGCCAGGAGGGAAAATCAAGCCAGTCCGATAATAAACCGGGTAAGGGTCAGAATTCTTCCGCACAGAACAAGCCAGAACAACCGGGCAAAGCAGGCGGAAAAACTCAGGACGGCAAAAAACAGAACGACCAGGCTCAGCATGGAAAGCCCCAGGATGGAAAGCAGACAAAAAAAGAGGAAAGCGGCCAGCAGGCGCAATCGCCTGAAAAAAGTGCTGCGCAATCCGGACAGGCAGGCAAGCAAACCCGGGCAAAAGATGATGCCGAACGCGCCCGGCGCGATGCCGAAGCGAGCTTCGCCAGGCCTGCAGCCGATGGAAAAAATGGCGCGAAAATGGGCGATGAAGCAAACACTACCAGCGCAAAGCCAGCCACTGCTCGCAAGACCGAACAGCAGATTGCACAGGAGCAATGGCTGCGCAGTATCCCGGACAACCCGGGCGGCCTGCTGCAACGCAAATTTATGATTCAACACCTGATGAGACAACGGGAAGCACAACAATGAAAAATAGGTATCTCATTCCTGCCGCCCTGATTGCCTGCTGTATCAGCCTGTCCGCATGGGCGGCAGTGACGGCGTCGGTGGAAAGGAGCCGCGTTGCATCCGGTGAAACGGTACAGTTGCTTCTTCAACATGACGGCAGCACCGGCAAACAGCCCGATCTCGGCCCGCTCAAGCGCGATTTCGACATCCTTAGCAGCAGCAGCGGCTCCAAAGTTCAGATCATAAACGGGCATATGTCTTCCCTGTCCCAGGTCAATGTCCTGCTCGCGCCCAAACACGATGGCAAGATTCAGATACCGCCGCTGGACTGGGACGGTCAGCAATCTGCGGCGCTCGAACTGACGGTGGGCGGAAGCGGCGGCGCAACTCGAGAAGGTGCTGAAGCGGCAAGCGATACATCGCAGCATGTTTTCCTCACTTCAACGCTGGACCAGAAGCAACCTTATGTTCAGGCAGCTGTTGTGCTGACGGTTCGGCTCTACACGGATCAAACCCTCTATCAGGCCAGCATGGATTTACAGGCCAGCGCCAATGTGCTCGTCAAGCAACTTGGCAAGGACAGGCAGACGGATGAAGTGCGCAATGACCGCAGCTACCATGTTGTTGAACGCAAATATCTGTTGTTTCCGCAGCGCAGCGGCAAACTCAGCCTGGACGGGCCGGTGCTCAACGCCCAAGTGCAGGATACTGGCAGCAACAACCCGATGTTCGGAAATCTGTTCAGTCAAACGCCTTTCGGCGGCATTATGGATACGACACGTCCCCTACGTCTGCATGCCAAGCCCGTCGAATTAAACGTTCTGCCGCGCCCGGACAGCGCGGATGGCGCATACTGGCTGCCCGCGCAAAAAGTGAAACTCGAAGAAACCTGGCGCCCGGATGTGACACAGATCCATGTGGGTGAACCGCTCACGCGCCATCTGCATCTCGAAGCATTGGGGCTAACCGGTGAACAATTGCCGGAGCTCAATACCATCATGTCCGTGCCCGACGGCATCAAGGCCTATCCGGACCGATCCATTGCAGCAGACAGCCCCCAGGGCGAAACGGTGCTCGGTAGACGCGACCAGGATATCGCGCTGATAGCCATGCGTCCGGGCCACTATGAGCTGCCAGCCATACGGCTTGGCTGGTGGGACACGCAGCACAACACCCGGCACGAAGCAATGCTGCCAGCGCGCTCCCTTGATATTCTCCCTGCTCTCGCCGGTTCGACCGGTGCGGCGATACCACCGCCGGCAAAACAGGAAACGTTGATTCAGGCTGAGTCTGCTGCTCAGGCTAGCCCTATTGAACAGTCAATCAAGATTCCCAATACCCATACATGGAGGTGGGTCAGCCTGGCGCTGGGCCTGCTCTGGGTGGGCACAGCTGCGGCTTGGTGGCGAGAACGCCAGCGCGTCCAGCATGCGCAGCCAGCAAATCACGTTGCTAAAAACCAGCCGGGCAATGTTCAGGCCGCCAGCATTCATGCTGCCAGCGCCTTCAAGGCTTTTAAACGTGCCTGCAGCGACAACGATCCGCATGCTGCGCGCCAGCAACTGCTTGCGTGGGCCAGCACGGTATGGCCTGCGGACACACCATCCGGACTCAATGCGTTATCCCGCCGCCTGGATGATCCCAAACTCACCCAGGCGCTCCGGAAACTGGATCGCGCCTGCTATACGGGCAGTGCGTGGCATGGTGAAGACCTTGCGCTGTCCCTACCCGCACCCCTTGCACAAACGACTGCTCCGAAGAACAAAAACACACTACCGGAGCTGTACCCTTAAGTGTAGTAGTGCAGGCTTGAGCTGGCAGAAGGTAACCCAACTTTTATGCTTCCTCTCTTACCTGAAATACCTCACAGAATGAAGTCACGGATTCAAGCTCTAATTTTGTATGGGAAATATTTCTTGACAGAATAGACGACTGGTCGTATCCTTCATATTAACTATGATAAACAAGTTATCTAAACGCACAAAATTACTCGACCAAGGGGTCTATCTATTGATGAACCAGGGTTATCATGCGACCGGTATTAATGAAATTGTAAACGCCGTACATGTGCCTAAAGGTTCGTTTTATAGCTATTTCGAGAGTAAAGAAAATTTTGCTGCTCAAGCCATTTGCCATTATATCGAACCGTTTATCGAGCGATTAACGAGGCATCTACAACACCCACAAGTTGACTCACTCACTGCTTTAAAAAATTACTATGCAGAACTTATTGTTGAATTAGAAAATAATGAATACAAAGGCGGATGTTTATTGGGCAACCTGATGGGTGAAATTGGTGATACCAGTGAACTGTGCAATCAGGCGCTAAAGTCTGCTGTTGAACGTTACAAATTGCTGCAATATAAGGCTTTACTGCAAGCACAAAAAGAGGGCACGGTGCGTACTGATAGGGATGCCGAATTTATGGCTAACTTGTTGGTAAATAATTGGCAAGGTGCGTTGTTACGGATGAAAGTTGAACAGTCCGTGCAACCTTTGCAAGAGTTTTGCGATACGTTACTGAATGATTATTTTGTTGCTTAGTTGATCATAGATTAGGAACAAGGCAAGACGAGATATCTGCTAGTTGTTTGGGTCTTTTTATGACCAATTAAAAGACGACCGATCATATATGAACCATGGATGGTTGATATGAGTGAAGAAAAAACTTAATGGATTTTGTTCAATAAGCAAAATCGCAAATACACGAAATAGAGGTATCAAATGTTAAATCACTATTGGATGAAGGCTATGTCGTACTAGATGTGCGAGAACCTGCTGAATTTATGTTAGGTACTATTGAGGGCGCGTTAAATATTCCTCGTGGAATACTTGAAGTGGCGGCAGACCGTCAATATACAGGTCGTCGTGAAGAGTTAATGGATCGCGATAAAAAATGGTTATTACTTTGCGCCAGTTCGGGGCGCTCTGCGATGGCTGCGGCTGTGATGCAACAAATGGGCTTTAAAAACATCAAGAATATTAATGGTGGCATTGCTGCCTGGAAAGCTGCTGGATTAGCAGTGAAAGTTCCACCACAGACATAAGTGTTACTTTTAAAAGCTGTGTAACTAAAAAAGTTTTAATCGATGTGGCCACAATGGCCTATATCGTTTTTTTTTTTACAACTCATCAAAAGATGACTGGTCATCTTATTGCATAGGAGGCAATGTGCCTAAATATATTATTGAACGAGGAATCCCTAACGCAGGCCAATTAACCGCAGCAGAATTGCAACAAATATCACAAAAATCCTGCTGTATTTTGAACGATATGGGACCGCAAATTCAGTGGGTAGAAAGTTATGTAACGGACGACAAAATCTATTGCATTTACATTGCACCCGATAAACAAAGCATTAAAACACATGCAGAACGTGGTGAATTTCCGGCAAATTCTATTGCCGAAGTAAAAGCCATAATCAATCCAACAACAGCAGAACATAGGGGAGGTTAAGCACCATGAAAATACAATAGGGTAAACAATGATTCTTCCATTAATTAATAACCTATTTAAGGAGTCATTATGACTAGCGCAACAAAACGTATTATTGTTGTTGGCGGTGGGATTGGCGGCACGATGACCGCTAACAACTTAGTCGCTAAGCTTTATCCTGAAATTTTAAATGGTGAAATTGAGATTATGATGCTCTCAAATTCCCCCAACCATATTTACAAGCCAGCCAATATGTATGTGGCTTTTAATACTTATCATCCTCATGAATTAGTCCGCAAACAACGTTCATTATTACGCCCTGAAATTATTTTTCATGTAGATGGTGTTGAAGGCTTTGAATTTGAGAAAAATCGCGTCCTCTGTGAAAGTGGCAAGCGATACGAATATGAGTATCTTGTTATTTCAACAGGCTGTGTGCCCGCGCCAGAACGCATTGAAGGCTTGAAGGAGGCAGGTGATCATTTTTATCAGACTAAAGCGGCGCAACAACTCGCTCAAAAATTACGAACCATTGAAGAGGGTCGTATATTTATAACAGTCAATTTCCCCAAAACCCCTAACGTACCTCATCAATGTGGTATTGCCCCTATCGAAACCACGTTAATGCTTGATGAATATTTACGTAACCGGGGTGTGCGAGACCGTATAGAGATTATTTATAGCTATCCTACCGTCTCTCAATTATTGCGTAATTGTTTATTTTTACAAAAACCAACGTGTGATGTGTTGCCTACCATTTTTGATAGTAAAGACATTAAATATCAACGTGGTTTTACTTTAGATAAGGTTGATCCCGAAGCAAAAATAGCTTATTCGGAAGAAGGCAACTCTCAAGAATTTGATATTTTAATGGCCACTCCCCCTATCCGCGCGGTAGATGCCGTAATTAATTCAGGAAAATCAGAAGCACAAAATAATGAAGGCTGGTTACCCACTGACTTTGAAACCTTGAAAATGTACGGTACTGATAATGTCTATGTGATGGGAGATACCGTTGATTTACCAGTAAGTAAAGCAGGAGGCAGCTGTCATAACCAGTCACCTGTCGTCGTGGAAAATATCGCTTCGGAAATTCGTCGCGGTTATACCTCTGCCATTTATGATGGAAAAGTTCAAGCAATCGCTCAAATGGGATTGGAAGCCGGCATGCCACTCTGGTATGACTATAAGAGTGATGTCCAGGTCGCACCACCTACCAAGCTCGGGGGATTAATGCGTAAAACGTTTAATCGCGGTATTTATTGGGCTGTTGCGCGCGGGATAGTTTGATTAAAGGGGAATGCATATGTCTGAAGAAAAGCAGTTAAATATAATTGAAAAAAAACTCATGTCGGATACGGCCCTTAATGACCCCGCAACTATCGAAGGCATTAAGAACTTAATCGAAAAAACGGCGCCATTAGTACAAGCCGGTCGGTTCAACAACATCATCGATTTATTGTCACTCATATCGGACAATATTCAATTTCTTGATGAAGCGGCTCTGGAAAAAACCACTAAAGTCGGCGAGGAAATTTTAGCACTGGGCTGGACAACCGGTAATGCTGTTCGTATGGCGAACGCTCAAACGGCAGCATTAGAAAAACCACCCGGCTTGTTTCAATTGATGAGCTCCCTAAACGATCCCGATGTTCGTCGTTCATTACATTTTTTTATTGGTACGATGCGAATTATTGGCCGACAGATGAAAAATGACTAATCAGTAAATTTTAGGATGCCCGCTTATTTCGCTGAAAATCAGGGAAACAGAGGCTAAACGAAGTGATGGTTTTGAGTCCCTGATTAGCATCATCCGGACAGACGTATGGTCGACACCTTTAGTTTTCTGGCGCAGATTTGGTCAAAGCTGCTTCCCGGATAATGCGGTTTACTTCATCTCGCATAGACCGGTGATTCAGATAGTCGATGGGAATGGGAAAGATGGCATTATTGTGCACAAGCCGCAGAGATGGATAGGAGCAAACACCGAGCTGCCGTGACTGGCGAATCTCATGTTGCAGGTCATCATCTATTTCCAGACTGATCGAATCTCTGCCAAATACTGCCACATCCAGTCCAATCTCTTGCGCACATTCTTGTAGCGTTTCCGGCAAGGATGGATTCAACGCTTTCTGATAATAGGCCCTATGAATGGCGTGCACCATTTCCGGTTCCGATTCCGCCTGTTGCTTTCTGGCTGCCAGAACGGCACGGCATGCCGGATAGGTTGAACGGATGGGCGTATTACGTGACCAGAAATCATAATTAAATGATACGCCGGGCACTGTCTGCTCAATCCGCTGCCAGATCTGCTGAATTGTATGCCGCATACTCAGCGGCATGGGTTCTGTCGTATCGGATGCTAGCCCACCTGCTAAATAAATAATCGCAACATCTTCAGACAATTCGGCTTGCAGTGCGGCCCAGCTTCGACTAAACGCATAGCACCAGCTGCACATCGGGTCGTGAATATAGAAAAGACGGGTTATCGGGGAAGCCGTGCTACCTGATTGGATAATTTTTCCCATTTCTTGAGTACAAGGCTGGCGGTTGTGTATGTACATGTCAAACCTGAATTCACCAAGTTTATTCGTTAATTCGATATCCTTGCTCAGATTTACGGATCAAGCGACTTGAACCGTCACTCCCGTTACTTATCCCGCCAATCCCACATAAACATTCTGCACATCGTCATCCGCGTCTACCGCTTCCAGGAACGCTTCTACTTCTTCGCGTTCTGCATCGCTTAACGTGACCGGATTTTTCGGGCGGTAACCCAGTTGAGCGGAAGTTACGGTGTAGCCCTGTTCTGGCAGTGCCTTGCACACGGCATCCAGGTCGGTAGTGTCGGTGATGAACAGTGTTGTGCCTTCGTCGGCGGGTTCAAAGTCCTGCGCGCCTGCTTCGATGGCAGCGACTTCGGCATCTGCATCTTTAGAATTAGGCGTTGCTTCGATCATGCCCACATGGTCGAAGTCCCACGAGACGGAACCGGCAGCTCCCAGTAGACCCTTGCGAAACAGCACGCGGATGTTGGGGTAGGTACGATTGGCGTTGTCGGTTAGACATTCGACGATCACCGGGACTTTATGCGGCGCGAAGCCCTCGTAGGTTAGCCGCTCCAGGCTTGCACCGCCGTCTAGCAGACCCGCACCTTTCTTGATCGCGCGCTCCAGTGTTTCCTTGGGCATGGATACTTTTTTGGCCTGTTCGATCACCAGTCGCAAACGCGAGTTCAGATCCGGGTCAGCACCGCCTTTTGCTGCGACCATAATTTCCTTGGACAGCTTGCCGAAGATCTTGCCCTTGGCATTCGCTGCAACTTCTTTATGTCTGGCTTTCCATTGTGCACCCATGTTTGCTCTCTATATTCGTTGGTTATTCAATATCTCCCGCATCTTGCCTCAAGTACGGAGTTGCATCAATCACAGCGCTGATAATATCTCCCTTCGACACGCTTGGGGCGAGTGGCGTAATGTATTCAACTCTCTACGCCATTCGCCGCCCTTCGGCAGCGGGCTAGCCCGACGATTAAGCTGTGCTTCGATTCTATATCGATTGTCAAAGCTACACCTGAAAACAAAGATGCCACTTATTGCTGAGAGATAAAATCCGGGTTGGTCATGTCGCCTATCTCATGACGGGTTAATTTTAAATTAGATTGGTCGATTCAGTCGTTCCAGAAATTTGTGTCACCACATCTAGCTCGTCTGCACTCAATACCTGAGCAGTTTCGATCTGGTGTTGCAGGACATGCAAATTAGCCTCCGAAGCGTCTTTCCCCTGTTCCGCACGGTGGCGGATGCGTTCGCGTAGGGTGGCGGGGTCCACCTCTATATCCAGTATTCGAAAACACACACCGAGCCGTTGTGCAGTTTTTCTTAATAAGTCCCGTTGCCAGCATGCGAGGAAAGCAGCATCGACAATCACCGGATAGCCAGCACATAGCAATTTTTCCGCTAGACGCGCCAAGTGGGTATATGTGCGGAAGGTAGCTTCCTCCGAATAAAGTACTTCTCCTATTTCACTGCAACTACGTGCCAGAGCGTCTAAACCGGCCAGACGCTTGCGTTCGATATCGGAACGCAGGCGGATCATTCCTTTATCTTGCAGCATTAATTGTGTGAGCGTGGTTTTACCGGAACCGGACAGACCGTGCGTAATACAGAGTTGAACCGGTATATTTTGAGACAGATTCTCGGCTAGTTGCAAAAAAGAACTCACTTCGGCGCTGCTAGTTTCGGTATTGCCGTCATCCGAGTGCTTGGCGCGTAGAGCAGCGATTTTTGCGCGCACCAATGCGCGATACACGGCGTAATAACGCAACAGCGCCAGGCCATCATAGTCGCCACTGACCTCCAGCCAGGCATTGAGAAAACGCATGGCTAAATCACGATGCTGGCGATGCAGCAAATCCATAAAACAAAAGGCAACTTCCGAGATGACATCAATCCAGCGCAAGGATGAATTAAATTCTATGCAGTCGAAAATCAGTAACTGTCCGTTCACCCAGGCCAGATTGCCCAAATGCAGATCGCCATGGCACTCACGGATCCAGCCATCGCGCTTGCGTTCGCGCATCAATGGTGTGAGTCGGCTGTGTTCAGCAATACTCCAGCATTGCAACTCAGCCAAACCTTGTTTTTCTGCTTTAACCGTCAATACTCCGTCCAGGAGTTGAAAATTTTCTACGACTGATTGTGCTATCGCGTCCGGCTCACCCCACGGACTATGTACGGAGGCACGGGCACATTCAGTAAGGTGGAAATGTGCCAACCGCCCGGCGAGTTGGTCTATATGTTCAGCAGCCAGTTTACCGCGGTCATCAATAGAATCAAGGGTTGAACCGCAAGGAAACTGGCGCATTTTCACGGCATATTCGATGATCTTGCCTTGGCCGTTGATATGCGGAGCGTCCGTGTTGCCGGTGATTGCAACCACGTCAATATAAGTCTCTGCTGCCAGCCGACAGTTCAAACGTACCTCGTCGGCACAAGCTTGCTGCCGTTGCTCCAGCGTGCTGAAATTCAGAAAACCAAGATTCAACGGTTTTTTTAGCTTGTAAGCATACTTTCCAGTGAGTAATACCCAGGAAATATGCGTTTCAATCAACTGTATCTTTTCAACTGCGTGGTCATAGCAGGCCGGGCTGATCAGCGCACGAATAAGAGTTGGCAGATTCTCTAATTTACTCATCGTCTATACAGTAGGGAGCTATTTAATTGTTCAGATTTCGTTTTATCTGCAATGGCCAAACTGCTAAGTACCTGTGTCTTGATGAGGGCTAGGTTTTCAGTGGGAGCCGGAAAAATTCTTGCCATTATGAGTGTGGGTGAGGCGAAATTCGGATTCTTTTTGGGATATCAACAATAAAAATTGGCATCGATCGGAATGCGGCGGTTCTATGCATTTTAATTTGCTCGGTCGGATTTTCTATCCTTGCTTTTGAGGCGTATGCAACAAATAAACAGGGTCAGTATATGACACTTCGAACTTTACAACGCGGCCATGCGGGAATGTGCAATATCCTGATGTCAGTACAGAACGCGCTGATAATAGCCAAGCTGACTACCGAATAAGGGTAAGTCGTGTGTGCGATGCGAGGCCATGGTCTGAATAGTTTGTAGAATCAGCCTGCTGTGTTGATAAAGATGGGCAGTACAAAAATTAAGCTAAACATTAACAAAAGTGCTTGACATTATGCTGGTTGCCCACAGGATGGATAAGTATTTGGCAACCAGATGTATTGTATCGTTTTTATTTGAATGATAAACTAAGTGATTGTTTTTATTTAAATTAAAATATGCCTATGAAATGAGCAGCTAGATAAAACTGTATGTAATATGAATAGTTAGCCTGGTTTTATTAAAAACACTCACAATGTTATCCACAGTTTATGTGGACAATAAAATACTTAATTAAATCCATTTGATTCGTTGGCGGGTTCAAGTTCGAAGTGCAACACGGCTTGCAACAGGCATGTACGGTGTAATGCAAGGTGCTGCGCGCATTGGACGCCCACGCACGGCGCGCCAAGCAGCCAAGGAAGAGCTGGCGCGAGTCACGCTTGAAGGGACTCCTGAGGGCGCGATAATGGATCAAGCCGCATCGGACCGTATCTTTTCTATAGCCCCTCATTTTACCGAGAAGCTCGAAGACATCGCCGACCTGTATTTCGATCCTCCCGCTAGATCTTTTTTGGACGTCAATAATCACTTTCCCTTTATGTCAATCGGAGCACCGTTCGCGGCATACTGTCGCGACTTACAGTACCCTGCGAGGTTGAAAGTCTCTTCGGCGTCAATTGAATCGCTGGTTAGTTAGCGGTAAAGTTGTAGGCCTTTGAATTGATATAAAATCATACCCATAAGTAGTGTGGCAAGCGTTACATGCATTGGACACTCCATCAAACGATTTTTTGAATGCAGCTTTATCTTTTGCCTCGATTGCTTGCTCCAACTTACTAATGGGATCCGATGTGATTAGGGCAATCATTTCTGCAATTGGTTTACCCTTAAAGTCTGGTTGATATTTTTTAGCATCCTCAAATCCTTCTAAGATCTCATCAAGCTCATATTTCGCCAACCTCCAATTACGGGCTAACCCTGCGTACCAAAGTTTTGCATGGCGAATTTGTATTCCTACCATTATCTCGCCAATGCCTGGGGTGTATGTTTGACTAACATCGGGCAACTTTTGTTTCGCACCTGCTGTTTCATCATGGGACGCTTGTGCCAAATTTGTGTATAACAGTAAAAACACCGATAAAACTTTAAGAAAAAAATTCATTCAGTACTCCATCGCGATTGATAAATTAAATTTTATGACTCTTCAGACGCATGACTCATCACCAAATTTTCGATACACATTGTAATTCTATGTAGCAGTTTTATGCCACCTTGTTTTCTTTCATAGAGTTTTGGCTGGGCAACAGCCGTTCTGCGTTGGAAGCTGTTGGGCGAGCCCCCTTGGTTTCTCGCATACCGTTTGCCCCGGACGCGCCGCGTCGCGAAAGTTAGCAAAAGCACCGGGTGGCGGGTACAAAAATCAGAGTTTGAGTGCGGAGTTCGCGAGGTAATTGAACCAAGCCCGGAAATCGGCCGAAGATTACGCCAGGCTGTAATTTATAAAATTATTTATAAATTTAGTGACTTGATAGAATACGTTACTCACAGGTAAGAGCAAGCTGTGGAGCGTATGGTATATTGCATTCGTAAGTTAGTAGATCAATATATCTAAAAACTCTGGCCTTCTGGGGTTACAGATTCAAACTCATCGCTATAGTGTACAAACCGTTTCTTCCCTCCGGCAGAAGGATGATCGTTTCTTGATCTATAGGTGGCTGCCCGATTCAAGGAGAGGCATGGTTAATTATAGGCATAAAATTCAGTTTCCTGCTATCGAAGTACATGATTTGCGGCAGGATGAGACGTTTTTTTATTTACTTGAGTAAAGAGAATAAAAGAAAAATACGATTCCACGACTACGATGACATTTATAAAGTTCCGGGGTTGTACGAGCAGTAGTTTTACGACAGTTAAAATGCCAATCCCCTGCAAAAGTAGCAGAAGTCCTCAGTTCTTCAATCGCACAGTCTCAGCAAAACTTCTCTGAGCTTCGCGTGTTGTATCTCGGTGCCGGTAATGGGATATTGGATGAGGAATTAAAGAAATATGGTGTTTCACGAATTGTCGGTGTCGATATCCTTCCTGAAGCGTTTTCCGCATCTGAAAGAGATCGGCCTGGCGTCTATGACGCTTACTATGTTGAAGATTTCTGTAATTTAAATGACGATAAACGAAATGAAATTGCATCGTGCTAATTAAATTGTTTGGTAACCGTTGCTGCTCTCGGTTTTGGCGATATTCCACCTAAATCCTTTATCACATGACGCGCTATAGGCATCGTCTTTCAATAAAAGGCGAGCTGCTATACTACTATGCAATTGCTGGGCGAAAAAATGCAGATATACCACAGAGTTTCTTAAGCCAATTTGGCTATGAAGCCTGAGTATCAATTCATTTCAGGCGGTGTTTATCAAACGAATTGTTGCCTGAATGTTTTTGTTCACGCTGCTATTTTGTGCTCTAAACCCCCCTTCGTTTGTTCGTTATTAACAAACTGTTTTTACACGAATTCTCATAATTTTTTAGATATATCCCTGTGATGAGAAACGACGATGATTACATGCGCGTCGCACTTGCGCTGGCGAGACAAGCCGAGCTATCTGGAGAGGTTCCGGTGGGTGCCGTCGTGGTGAAAGATGGCGTTATCATAGGGCGTGGAAGCAATGCGCCGATCAGCCGCCATGATCCTTCAGCGCATGCCGAGTTGCTAGCTCTGCGGGAGGCGGCGCAACATCTGGGAAATTATCGCCTGATTGGTTGTGAACTATTCGTTACACTGGAGCCTTGCGTGATGTGTGTAGGTGCAATGTTCCATGCACGCATTGCACGTGTGGTGTTTGGAGCAAATGATTTAAAGACAGGTGCGTGTGGCAGCGTACTTAATCTGTTTGCCGAGCAGCGTTTGAACCATCACGCTGAAACGACTGCCGGGGTGCTTGCGAAAGAGTGTGGGCAAGTGTTGAGTGATTTTTTTGCCGCGCGTCGCGCGCAACAACAAAAAAATGATTCTGTGAAGTAACCATTTTTAAAAGCAGTAAGGAATGAGTCGCGCAAATTCAATATCTTTTTCCTGCTTTCCTCTCACACAATTTATCCATTTAAAAAATGGGAGACTATTTTTTTCAACGACTTGTAAGGGTATATGATAAAAATTAACATTCATATCGCCACGCAGACACTTGAGTTACTCGACGATGCAGGCGCGCTGTTGCATCGTTATCCGGTTTCTACAGCTGCTAATGGAGTCGGTGAAAAATTCGGCAGTTATTGCACGCCGCGCGGAAAGCACAGTATCCGCGCCAAAATTGGTGCAAGCCAGCCGCTCAATACCGTGTTTGTTAGACGCCGTCCTACCGGTGAAATTTATACGCCGGAACTTGGTGTGCAGTATCCGGGCCGTGACTGGATACTGACGCGCATATTGTGGTTGTCTGGTAGTGAAATCGGTTTTAACCGCTTGGGTACCTGTGACACTATGCGCCGCTATATATATATTCACGGTACGCCGGATAGTACGAAACTTAATCAACCTGGTTCAAAGGGCTGTGTGCGCATGCGCAACGCCGACCTTGTGGAGCTGTTCGACCTTGTTTTGGTACATACCGAAGTTTACATTGGCATGTGATCTGCAGTGTTTATCTTGTTGCTAGATAATGAGGGACTAATATAAGCAATTTTTTTAGCGTACAACTGCTTACTTGGCATAAAGGCCAAACTTTATTGCGCGAGGTGCGCGAAGCCGTATTCATGGATGAGCAGGGCGTTTCTGCCGAGATGGAATGGGACGGGCTGGATGGAGTCTGTTATCACGCGCTGGCTTTAAGTTCCACTGGTGATGCGATTGGGTGCGGGCGCATTTCTCCTGATGGCCATATTGGACGCATAGCTGTGTTGTCAGCATGGCGTGGCAAGCGGGTCGGTAGTTCATTGCTGGAGTCTCTGCTCGGTTATGCGCGCAGTCAGCATTATTCACAGGTGGATCTAGGCGCTCAGATGCATGCTGTGCCGTTTTATCAGCGTTTTAACTTTATAGCGGTTGGCGAGATTTTCATCGACGCCAATATGCCACACATCAAGATGCAGCTAAGCTTAAAAAATTCCTAAAACATGCCTGTAAGGCACCTCTAAAAATCCAATTTTTGCGTGCAGGCGCTTTGCGGCTTGGTTGCTCACATTGTTTCGCCACAATTCGGTACTTTTCGCAAAAAATTAGCGCTTACATATTAACTATAATGTTGCGCTAAAATTTTTTACTTGTGCCTTGTCTTGCCTCCCAGCCTGAATTTTTAGAGGCACCTTTCACATTTTTTGATTCATAAAATTAATGTTGTCCGTTTTTTTATAGTCAAATAGATGACAGGCTGCTAGTAGATCGGATAAGGCAATCTCAAGAATCGTAGCGCAGCGCCTTGCAGAGATTTCCAATGTACAGTTTGGTCTTTGTGGCTGCTGATTTGCACCACAGCAAGCATGTCGTAACCGCCGTCCGCGGCAGGTGAGACGTTGACTATCATGCCGCTGGCCTGTCCTTCCATATCCGCGCTGAAGAGTTCGTCACCGGGTTGTGGAGGGGTGTCGCTTTCGATATGCGCAAGATACATGCGACGTTTGAGTTTACCGAGATATTGCATGCGCGCCACAATTTCCTGGCCGGGATAGCAACCCTTTTTGAAGTTCACTGCACCAACCAGCTCCATGTTCGCCATTTGCGGCACGAATTGCTCTTGGGTAGCCGGCAGAATCACCGGAATACCATCATGGATCGTGAGCAAGTCCCAGCATGGTGATCCAACTGGGCGTCCGGTGACGACGAGTTTTTGCCATAGCCCGGATGCGTGCTCGATAGTTGTGTTGATTTGAAAACGTTGTTCTCCGAGACGAATGACACCAGTGTCATTGTGTGCCGATACGCGATTGCCTACTTCTTCTGCTCCCCAAGATTCTGCCGGAACCGAGCCCAGGCATTCCCGCAACTGCTCCTCCGAACCCTCTCCGGCACAACCAAAGCTTAGCTGTCGATCGCTCACATCCTCAATTTTTACTTTGGCACGCAGGATGTATTTAGATAGGCGTTGCTGAATGTCAGCACACAAACTAAGCGGCAGTTGCAGGAAAAAAGCCTTGTCTATGTCATCAAGTACGCCTTTTCGCCAGATAAGGATGCTTGCCAGCATTCGCCCTTTTGGATTGCTAAGACTGCTGAATTGGGCATGCCACGGGGTGACTTCACGAATATCGCTGCTAAGCAGGTTTTGTAGGAAAGTTTCAGCATCCTCACCAGAAACTTTGAGTACGCTAAATTGGCTTAAATAGCACAGTACCATGCCATTTTGTGCGGCAGCGAGTTCGCCTTGCCCAGCACCAAAATATTGCACTATGCCATCTTTTATTTCAGCACCTTGTTCCCGTAAAAAATCTTGCCAAGTCGAATTCATCCTGCTGCCCATTCGTTAAGTATAAAAACAATTGCAACTTTACCACGAATAGCGGTATTTCGGATAAACTCTCTTGCCATGAAATACGTATATTACTTACCGCTGCTCCTAATGCTTGTGGCCTGCGACGGCGGTTTGTGGAACAATCCTTACCCAGTAAGTGATCAAGGTAAATCGATTTATTATTCTGCTTTTACGGAACGGCCTAAACATCTTGATCCGGCGTCTGCATATAGCGAAAATGAATATATATTCCTTGCGCAGATATATCAGCCGCCGCTGCAATATCACTTCCTGAAGCGTCCATACACACTGGTGCCGCAGGCAGCCAGTGAAATGCCGACAGTGAGTTATCTGGACAAAGATAATCAATTGTTACCAGCCGATGCGCCTGCCGAGAAGGTGGCTTTCAGTGTTTACGAAATTCATTTGCGTAGTGGTTTGAATTACCAGCCGCATCCGGCTTTTGCACGCAATGCCAAAGGCGAATTGGAATATCATGCGCTTGCGAGCAATGATTTACTCAATATTCATGCACTGAATGATTTCCCGCATAGTGGCACGCGGGAAGTGAGAGCGGAAGATTATGTATATCAGATAAAACGGCTAGCTCACCCGAACATTCATTCGCCAATTGTAGGACTTATGGTGGATTACATCGTTGGTCTTAAAGAATACATTGCAACTTTGCAGCTTGCTAAAAAAAAGAGCCCCAATACTTTCCTTGATCTCCACGACTATCCGCTGGAAGGTGCACAGATAGTGGACGACCGCACTTACCGTATCAAGATTTACGGTAAGTATCCGCAGTTTTCTTATTGGTTGGCGATGACATTTTTTTCGCCCATGCCGGTGGAGGCTGAACGCTTTTATGCGCAGGAAGGAATGTCCGAGCGCAATCTGATTCTGGATTGGTGGCCTGTGGGTAGTGGGCCATATTATCTGTCGGAAAACAATCCCAATCAGCGCATGGTGCTGACGCACAATCCGCATTTCTCTGGCGAAGTTTATCCGGCGGAAGGTGAGGCTGGGGATAAAGAAGCTGGGTTGCTGGTTGATGCGGGTAAACCTCTACCTTTAATCAGCAAAGTAGTGTTTAGCCTAGAGAAGGAAACCATTCCCTACTGGAATAAATTTCTGCAAGGATATTATGATGCTGCTGGCATCAGTTCCGATAGTTTTGATCAGGCGGTACAGGTGAGTGTAGGTGGTGAGACTAACGTTACAAACGAGATGAAAGTGCAAGGCATTAAGCTTTCAACATCGGTAGCCACCTCCACTATGTATATGGGTTTCAACTGGCTCGATCCGGTTGTGGGCGGAGCGAGTGAACGTGCTACCAAGTTACGGCGTGCCATTTCCATCGCGGTGGATTTCGAGGAGTTTATTTCCATTTTTGCTAACGGCCGTGGCATTAGCGCGCAATCACCTATTCCGCCTGGCATTTTCGGTTACCGCGAAGGCGAGGCCGGTATCAACCATTACGTGTATGACTGGGTCAACGGCGCACCTCAACGTAAGTCAATTAATGAGGCGAAAAAATTGCTGGCCGAAGCTGGCTACCCCGATGGTTTGGATGAAAAAACAAAACAGCCGCTGATTATCTATCTTGATACTACCGCCACCGGTGTTGGAAGCAAGTCGCGGCTGGACTGGCTACGCAAGCAACTCGATAAACTTAATTTACAACTGGTGGCGCGCAGTACTGACTACAACCGCTTCCAGGATAAGCTACGCAAAGGTGATACACAGCTATTTTATTTTGGCTGGAACGCTGACTATCCCGACCCGGAGAATTTTTTATTTTTGCTACACGGTGCGCAAAGCAAGGTCGTAAAGGGCGGTGAGAACGCATCGAATTACAATAGCCCGGAATATGACCGTCTGTTTGAGCAAATGAAAAACATGGAAAACAGCCCAGTGCGCCAGGAAATAATTGATAAAATGTTGGAAATTTTGCGCCGCGATTCACCATGGATATGGGGACAGCATCCTAAGGATTATGTGCTGCGCAATGCTTGGTTGAACAATAGCAAGCCCAATAAAATGGCAAATAATAATATTAAATATTTACGTATAGATGCAGCGCAACGTGATGAACTGCGTAACCGCTGGAATCAGCCGAAGCTGTGGCCATTATGGTTGATTGGTATCGGACTTGCCTTACTGGGCTGGTGGCTACGGCGAGCATTGTTGCAGCGTGAAGAAGCGCGATGATTTTTTCGGGTATTTCCCCACTGCTTGTGGCAAGGTTGGCGGTAGACAAGAGTTTGAAGAGTGGTGTAGATATCCCCTAGCTTGCTATGGGGGGTGCTTTAATTTTAGATTAAGTGTTAAAGTGAAAGGCAGTTTAATAAGTGTGCTTAATGAAACGTTAAGGTTTTTTAGATAAACATGCGGGTGTGCGGTAACACTTTTTTTGCCGCAATTCTTTAAAGAAAGGGCAGTTTTGAATACTTTTAAAAAAACAGCATCTGGGGTCGCGTTGGTAGCAATATTGGCTGGTGTACCAATTATTAGCCATGCTTACCCTGCGAATCCAGAGGAATGCAAGGCAGCAGAAGGAATATGGATAGATTTTAAAACTACACCTCCTGATGGCTGGTGCCGTGGTCCTAAAGCAACACTTCTAGGCCCTATAATGGTCTGTGCATTGGTTAAGGGGATTGAACGGAAAATAGATTCGGAAATGGTGTGCTTCCCACGTGATGCAGCTAGACTGAAACTGTTGCAGGAGCATGACGTTTCAGCCAATGCTAATGAAAATAAAGAAAGCAAAATGGACGCTAAGCCAGAAAAAAGTAATGGCTCAACTTCACAAAGTTATTACCAAACATCCAAGTGAATTCTTAGTATTAATCGTGTTTATCTAATCAGTAGTAACTCATTGATCAGTGATCATGCTGCTGGCTTATTTGTGCGTTAAACAGGTGCTAAAAATGAGCCAGCTTAGGTTTTTGCTCAATGATCAGTGATGAATTTTTTGTCTTGATCGTAGGACTGAATAAGCAGAGGTTTGTAATTATCATTGAAAGCTGTCGAGTGCAGATTTTATGAACAATGTAGCCTCCTGAACTGAAGTAAATTCCTCTGGAGTACATGTTTCAGTAGATGTAAAATTAATTGCTGAGTTAGTACCGCACACTAAACCAATCTGCAAGCCAGATTGATCAGAATGGAAGCAGATTAACTATGTGGTGCCTTGCACATGGGAATGTTCGATCAAGCCATCTCGGTCGATGGATGATAGAGGGAGTGCTTAATACCTTGCCGTGCTGAGACATCCAACCTGTGCAATATTCTGCACTAATGCTTGCTTTTTTTCGCCAACAATTGAGCAACTACCACCATGCTTGGTGCAACAGAAAAACTCAAAGTACTATCAACAGTTAACGGCTAAACCATGAAATGTTGTTTTCAGGGATAACATCTGTAAATTTAAAATTTGTGGCTCATTTTCTCGGGCAAACTATAGATACATCATGTACCGTCTCTTCTAATCTATTCTGGTATACAAGCGTTTCCTACAGTTACCCCTAAATGATCGCTTACCTTATCCGTCGCATTCTGTATGCTATCCCGATTTTGATCGGTGTAAATCTGCTCACCTTTTCTCTTTTTTTCGTGGTAAATACTGCAGACGATATGGCGCGGATGCAATTGGGTATGAAGCGTGTGACGCCTGAAGCGATTGAAAAGTGGAAGCAGCAGCATGGTTATGACAAACCGCTGCTATTTAATGCTTCTGCAGAGGGTGCGAAAAAAATTAGCGATACGATTTTTTTTCAGAAGTCAGCCAGGATGTTTGTATTTGATTTTGGTTCATCCAACGACGGGCGTAATGTTGCACGTGAAATCCAGACCCGTATGATGCCCAGTCTCGCCATCGCGCTGCCGACTTTTCTTATTGGCCTGCTCATTTACATTACTTTCGCGTTGCTGATGACATTGTTCAGAGCGACTGCGCTGGATATGCTAGGCGTGTCGCTTTGTGTTTTGCTGATGTCCATCTCCGGTCTGTTTTACATTATTGGCGGTCAGTTCGTGGCGAGTAAATTGTGGCACTGGGTACCGATCTCGGGTTATGCGGGCGGTATAGACAGTATCAAGTTTGTACTATTACCTGTGTTGATTGGTGTAATGGGTAGTGTCGGTGCCAGTAGCCGTTGGTATCGAACGATTTTTTTGGAAGAGATAGGTAAGGACTACGTGCGAACCGCTCGCGCCAAAGGCTTGTCGGAATTACGCGTGTTATTCCGGCATGTACTGAAGAATGCAATGATCCCGATTTTAACTGGTGTGGTGGTAGTCATTCCGCTGCTGTTCATGGGCAGCTTGCTGACCGAATCATTCTTCGGTATCCCCGGTCTGGGCAGTTACACAATAGACGCAATCAATGCACAGGACTTTGGTGTGGTGCGTGCCATGGTATTTCTTGGTTCGATGTTGTATATAACTGGTTTAGTTTTGACCGATATTTCATATACCATCGTTGACCCGCGTGTGAGATTGCAATGAGTGCCGTTACAAGGGATGAGGAAATAGCCGATGTTCTATCTTTTGGGGTGCTGGCTAGTTGTAGTGCTATGCATTTCGAGTGCTGTGTGGCTAGCCACAGAAGCGTGGCACAGCACCGCGATTTGCCCGTCAGCGCATCCAAAAATTGGATGTTGGTTGCCTCTTCTTACCTAAGCATATTTCCCGTTCGAAATGAGTCATACCTTAAGCTCAGATCGAGCTTAAGGTATGAGGCAAGCCGCCTATGTTTTAATTTCATTTTGTGCTTAGAACGCGCGATTTTTAGTAATCGATGTCGGGATGAGTAATATGCCCGTTATTCTTTGGACGGATGCGATGATTTTCCTGCTGCTCGCAACGGTTCTTGCTGCGGCATTGTGGATACGGAAGCGTCCCCATCTTGTTTTGCCATGGCAGCGTGTGGCAAAGGGCAGTGTGGGTATGGTATCGCTGCTGGTGTTGTCGTTATTCGTGTTGGTGGGCTTACTCGATACCATGCACTACCGCGCGGCGCTGCCGGAAAAAAGCAATGGCCAGACAGTTTATTCGGCCGAGGTGTTGAGTGTCTTTGATGCACTTGCAATAGGCTTAAGAAGCCGTACCGAAAAGACATATTCTGCACCACTGGCGGCGTATTTGTATGCCAAGGAAAGTATTGAAACGACAGATGGCAAGATACGACGGGATTATCCTCGCTTGCTTTATGGTGGCGCCCATCTGGCTGATCCACAGCGCGAACTTCAAGGTGATGTGCTTAAACGCACAGTGGTCGGTGCTTTAGTGGGGTTGCTAATTGGTATATTCTTAATTGTAGTTGGTAATACGGTAATCCGTTTTTTCGTCAAATCCAGGATAGACCGGTCATCGACCGGACAAGAAATCAGTAAAGATGGCAGCGGGATTTTCACCTTTACGAAAGCAATGAAAAATAAGCCGTTCAGAGCATTACTGATAACGGCTTTGTTAATGGCCATGCTGCTTGGCGTTACTGCCAATCTGGCTGCGGTTTATCACGTGCTAGGTACCGACAAAGTAGGGCAGGATGTGCTGTATCTCGCGCTGAAAAGTATTCGCACCGGGCTTGTGATCGGCACTGTCACAACGCTGGTGATGTTGCCGTTTGCGTTGCTGTTGGGTATTGCTGCAGGATACATGCGTGGCTGGGTGGATGATGTGATCCAGTATCTTTATACCGTACTAAGTTCTATTCCTAGCGTATTGTTGATTGCGGCTGCAGTGTTAATGATGCAGGTTTATATTGAGATGCATCCCGAGTGGTTTGAAACTTCTGCTGCACGTGCAGATTTACGCTTGTTGTTTTTGTGTCTGATTCTCGGTGTGACCAGTTGGACCGGGCTATGTCGCCTACTTCGTGGCGAGACACTTAAACTGCGAGAGATGGAATACATCCAGGCGGCGCAGGCATTTGGCGTTTCATCTTCTCGCATCCTTACTCGCCACATCGTGCCTAATGTGATGCACATCGTACTGATTGCGGTGGTGATGGATTTCAGCAGCCTGGTACTGGCTGAAGCTGTGTTGTCTTATGTTGGAGTGGGAGTTGACCCTAGTACGATGAGTTTTGGCACTTTGATAAACTCCGCCCGTATGGAGATGGGCCGTGAGCCGATGGTGTGGTGGACGTTGGCGGCTGCGTTCGGGTTTATGCTGGTGCTGGTGTTGGCTGCCAATCTGTTTGCGGATGCGGTACGTGATGCGTTTGATCCGCGCTTGAATCGGACGGAAGCGGTTGCATGACATCTAACCACTCTATTAATCAGCTTCGTCCTCTCCCCAACGCTCTTCCGGAAAAAGCAGAATTCCTACTGAATGTAGATGGATTGGTGACAAACCTGAACAATGGTGCGCGCATTGTAGACGACATTTCGTTCAGCATTAAACAGGGCGAGACCTTTGCACTGCTTGGTGAATCCGGCTGTGGAAAATCCATGACGGCATTATCACTCATGCGGTTGCTACCGGATGGGATACGCATCGCAAGCGGTGATATTAAACTTGACGAAGAAGATATTTTGGCGCTTCCAGAATATGCCATGCGCAGGGTGCGTGGTGGTCAGATGGCAATGATTTTTCAGGAGCCTGGTTTAAGTTTGAACCCAGTGATGACGGTGGGTGATCAGATTGCAGAAACATTGAAATTACATCAGGAATTGGGTAGTGATGCAATTCGCTCGCGATGTGTTGAACTGCTGGAGCAAGTGGGTATTTCTGACGCGCCACGCCGTGCGTATGAATATCCATTTCAGCTTTCCGGTGGCATGAAACAACGCGTGATGATTGCAATGGCACTGGCCGGACAACCAAAGTTGTTGATCGCAGACGAACCAACTACCGCTCTGGACGTCACCATTCAAGCGCAGGTTCTTAAACTGTTGCGCGATACGCAGCAGAAAACCGGTATGACGTTGTTACTGATAACTCATGATCTGGGCGTGGTAGCTCAAATGGCGCATCAGGTTGGGGTGATGTATGCCGGACAAATTATCGAGCAGGCACCGCGTGAGCAATTGTTCGCGCGTCCCGCTCATCCCTATACGCAAAAACTCTTTGCCGCATTGCCGGATGCTGGACGCAGTGGGCAACCATTAGCGGCCATCCCGGGCAATGTACCTTCATTGGGTGCATCACTGGCAGCTTGCAGATTTGCTCCGCGCTGCGATAAAGCGTGGGCACTGTGCCACGACAAGGTGCCAGAGTGGACGCAGTTGGAAAACGGGCAGAGGGTAAAGTGCCATCTATACACATCGCAAATGGGGAGTGAGGAATCCAACTTGAAAGTACCTCTCTCCCCCGAGCCTTCTACCGCAAGCGGGGAAGGATCTGGGGAAGAAGGGAGGGACTCTCCACTTTTGCAAGTTGACAATCTGCAAGTCTACTTTCCCATCCACAAAGGTATATTGCAGCGCACGGTAGGTTACGTTAAAGCGGTAGATGGCGTGTCAATGAACATTCCAGCGGGACGCACGCTGGCGCTGGTAGGCGAATCAGGATGTGGCAAAACAACAGTGGGCAAGGCGCTGCTGCAACTTATTACACCTACCGCAGGCAGCGTGCGTTTTGCGGGCCATGAACTCATAGGCATCAATGCGAGGCAATTGCGCAAACAGCGCGCCGGAATGCAAATGATATTTCAGGATCCCTATGCATCTTTGAACCCCAAGATGCGCATAGCGGAAATTTTACAAGAGGGTATGGATGCACTGTCTATTGCTAAAAATAGTGATGAGCGGCAACGTCGCATAGACGAATTGCTGGAACAGGTTGGCCTGGAGAAATCTTCAAAGTGGCGATATCCGCACGAGTTTTCCGGCGGGCAACGGCAGCGTATAGCTATCGCACGGGTGTTGGCAGTCAATCCGAATTTGCTGATTTGCGATGAGCCGACCAGCGCGCTGGATGTTTCGGTGCAGGCGCAAATTTTAAATTTGCTGAAATCATTGCAGCAGCAACTAAAATTAAGCTATCTGTTTATTTCGCACAATCTGGCGGTGGTGGAATATCTCGCACACGAAGTATATGTAATGTATTTGGGACGTATCGTCGAGCGCGGCACGGTGGAGGAGGTATTGCATGCCCCTAAACATCCTTATACTCGGGCACTGCTGTCTGCAGTACCGAGAATAGATGGACAGGTCATGCAAACTGTTCGTCTGTCTGGGGAAACGCCTTCTCCTTCGCATCCACCTCAGGGCTGCCATTTCCACACGCGTTGCGTTCATGCTATAGCGGAATGTAGTGCGATTTATCCAGGAGAGACCATAATTAGCGCCACACATCGCGTGCATTGTCATCGTGCGGCGGAGTAATGGCTGCGCAATTCTCACCAGTATAAGTTTGCCGTAGCTTCTATCAATACTGGATAATTAATACGACTTGTTGAGTTGCCTGATGAAAATGTGCTGACCTGGGTTGAGTACTCTTACGTTGTTATTCCAGCTTTGCAGTTTTTCCACACTCACTTTGTAGAGGCGAGAAATAGTACTCAGTGTGTCACCTTTACGCACCGTGTGTTTAATAGTCTTCCCAGGCAACTGATTGGCAAGGGCAGGGCGATTATTGAGTGATTCAAATTTATTTTCTGCAATTTGACCATTGAGTGGTACCAGTAGCATCTGACCGGTATTTACTTTAAGACGCGTTGACAGGCCGTTGACAGATCGCAGTGTCTCTGGTGACAGGCCGAAGCGTGTCGCGAGCTCGTTCAAGTGTTCCCCTTTTCTGATCTTGTAAGCTTGCCATGATACGAGTGGCAGGCTGTTGCTTGCCAGATTAGCGCGAAAGGTTTCCGCTTTGTCCACGGGTAACAATAGTACTTCTGAATTTTCTTGCAGAATAACCGGACGGCTGTGGGCGGGATTCAGCGCACGGAATTCATCCAGCGTAACATCCGCCAACCCTGCGGCAAGCTCCATGTCAATATTGTTTGACGTACTGACAGCAACGAAATACGGTTGATCCGCAACAGGATGTAGCGCCAGGCCAAAGTTGGCAGGATTGTCAATAATGTTCTTTATCGCTTGCAGTTTGGGTAGGTAGTTGCGTGTTTCGGATGGCATTTTAAGGTTGGCATAATTTGCCGGTAAACCTAGTTTGCGGTTATGAGCAAGAGCGCGTTGTACTGCCCCTTCTCCCCAGTTGTATGCGGCAAGTGCCAACTCCCAATCACCGAACATGCCATGCAACTTTTGCAGGTAGTCGAGTGCGGCGGTGGTCGCGCTGATAATATTCCGCCGCCCGTCATACCACCAATTCTGCCGCATGCCGAAATGTTTGCCAGTAGACGGGATGAACTGCCAGATGCCAGAGGCGCTAGATGTTGAATAACTACTTGGATTAAAAGCACTTTCTATCATCGGTAGCAGTGCGATTTCCGATGGCATTCCGCGTCGCTCGACTTCCTCCACAATAAAGTGGAGATAGCGCTCTCCACGCTCCGTCATTCGTTGCATATAGTCTGGACGTTTTGCGTACCATTGCTCGTGGTTCGCCACGAGCGGGCTATTCAATTTGCGCAGCGCGTAACCATTTCGGATGCGTTGCCATAAGTCATTTTGTGAAAAGCTAAGGTCGGCCGTAAGTGCCAGATCGAGGCCAGCGGAAGTAGCAGCTGGTTGTGGTGTGGAATCTGCTTGTAAGGCATCGAGCGAGCTATCAGGATAAATATTTTCCTCTGCATGAACCACAGTCACTGCGTTCAGCGCAATGCAAGCAGAGAAAGCGAATATGTATAATTTGTTTAACAGCACTTAATGATGCCCTACAGAAATAAAATTATGTCGATGGTAACCGAGGGTGCAAAGAGCTTCAATGATTGGTCAAGCCAGATTTTCAAGGCAGTATCACTTGGCAAAGAAGTTTTTGAGACGGCTATTCGCATGAATCGGTTATATTTGAAGCTTGCTCCCTTACTTTAATAGCTGCTTGTTCGGCAATCATTATATTGCGACTTTTTGGTGTTTCCAGACTGATACGTCCAAGTGCTCCAGTGCGGTAATCCTGTAGTAGCATGAGAGCAGCTTTTTCCAGATTTGGAACGCCTCCCTTGAGCAAAAACCCGCGCCGTTTAGCGACTGCTTCGACAATGCCCACCCCATCCAGACCTTCAACGGAGAATCCGTAACGGTTTGCCAGGAAGTGGGGATAGCATGCTAGCAGGATGTCACCCAGAAAACTGGCCACTTCTTCGTCAATTATGGCATTTCGCCCAACCGCGTGGCTTGCGGCCAGCATGAAGCCGTCGCTGTCATACTCAATCTTTGGCCACATTAGCCCTGGCGTATCTATCAGCGTCATCCGCTCATTCAAATCGAATCCCTGCTGGTTTTTGGTCACTGCGGGCTCGTCGCCTACAGCAGCCACTCGGCGCTTCAGTAGCGCATTCATCAGTGTAGATTTTCCTACATTAGGGATGCCCATGATCATCATGCGTAGTGGCTTAAGTCTGTTATCACGATGCGGGGCAAGCATCTCGCATAAACCAGGAACCTTGGCGACATCTCCCGGTTTTTTGCAGGATAGCGCTATGGCTTTAATTCCTTTTTGTTCATTGTAGAAATTCAGCCAGGCTTTAGTGGCCGCCGGATCAGCCAGATCGGCTTTATTGAGGATTTTTAAACAGGGCCGCTGGCGATGCACGCGCAGCTCTGTAATGACTGGATTGCTGCCCGCTTCCGGCACGCGTGCATCTAATACCTCTATTATCATATCGACGCGTTCCATGGTTTCGGCTGCCTTTTTGCGCGCCGAAACCATGTGGCCGGGGAACCACTGAATGGACATTCGTAATCAACTATCTAGATAAAGGTGCATTTTACTCTTCGCTGATTGATACGTCATGTATGTCGTTGCTGAGGGTACATCTAAAATCCAGATTCCATCCAATATCCTGAGTTAGGAGCATTCGAAGCCACCTCATTTGATCAGCAGAGAGTTGCTTCTCAATGGTCTTTCCTACTTATTAATATACCTATCTCAAAACAATTTTTACTCACTTCGAAAGTAATTATTATTTGGTTCAGACCAGCGGATGCTGTGTTTGGACGAATACTGAAGTGATCATCCCAGTGATGTTGAAGAAGGCTTAGAAGTGTCAAGTTTGAATGGTTCATCGATGATGTTTTTATTGAAAGTTAAAAAACCACGTCCTATGGACGTGGTCATCACCTGATTGGCTTTGCCTGTCAGAGTACCTGCCCATACAGTTATCTTTCGGAGTGTTGTCCCCGCAACACTTAACGAAAGGAAAAGATATGAGCAGGTTTTCAAGAGCATCGCACGTTATCTGGCATTGTCAATATCATTTGGTATGGGTTCCGAAGTACAGATTTCGGATACTCCAAGGGCCGGTAGGTCGAGAGGTCTATAAATGCGTGATGATACTCAGCCAGCAGTTAGGGTGCGAAGTAGTGGAATTGAATGTGCAGGCGGATCACGTACACTTGTTGGTAAAGGTGCCACCGAAATTATCGGTATCGGGCTTGATGGGTATATTGAAAGGTCGGACGGCGATAAGGTTGTTCAGCGTATTTCCGTTTCTCAAGAAACGGCCCTATTGGGGCAATCATTTCTGGGCGAAGGGCTACTGTGTTGACACGGTGGGACTGAACGGAGAGATGATACAAAAGTACGTGCGGTTTCAAGAGAAGGAAGAGCAGCATCAGGAGCAATTGCAACTGGAACCTGGCAGAGCGCCTTCTCGGAAGGCGCGATAGGTGTGCCCCCCTCTGGGGGGCATTGGGCAATACCACGTTCTACGAACGTGGTTTGTTTACTTGCCGGATCAATAGTTGCCTTAAATATCATAATGATGGTGCACAGCTCGTTTTTGCTCAAGCAATTTATGCTTGAAACAGGCTCGACGCTACCACCCCGATTCTCGTTCCGGTGTTGCCGTAATTTTGTGTATGCTCAAATCCGAACCATTGAATTCTTCTTCCGCACTCAGTCGAATACCGACTGTTTTCTTCAAAATAAAATAGACTAAAAAACCGCCGCCGAAAGCAATCGCTATACCCAGCAGCGTACCGATTGTCTGCGCCATAAAACTGACCCCACCAAGCCCCCCCCAAGCCTTCAGCCCGAAGATACCTGCTGCTATACCACCCCATGCGCCGCATAATCCATGGAGCGGCCAGACGCCGAGTACGTCATCTATTTTCCAACGGTTCTGCGTTAAGGTGAACATCCATACAAACAGCCCACCCGCAATGCCGCCGGTCACCAATGCGCCAAGGGGGTGCATCACATCGGAGCCAGCGCATACGGCTACCAGCCCGGCCAAGGGGCCGTTATGTACGAAGCCGGGGTCATTTTTGCCAACAAAAAGTGCAACCAGTGTGCCGCCCACCATCGCCATGAGGGAGTTAACTGCAACCAGGCCACTGATCTTGCCAATTTCTTGCGCTGACATGACATTAAAGCCGAACCAGCCAACGGTGAGTATCCATGCGCCTAGTGCAAGAAAGGGAATGCTGGAAGGTGGGTGCGCCGCGACGCGACCTTCTTTGGTATAGCGTCCACGCCTCGCACCAAGCAGTAAAACGGCCGCGAGTGCTATCCAGCCACCTACTGCATGCACCACAACAGAACCGGCAAAATCGTGAAATTCCGCGCCGAATTTGGATTGTAGCCAACTTTGCACACCAAAGCGGTGGTTCCAGGCGATGCCCTCGAAAAAGGGATAAATAAAACCGACCAGTATAAAGGTGGCGGCTAACTGCGGATTGAATTTGGCACGCTCTGCCATACCTCCGGAAACAATAGCGGGAATGGCCGCAGCAAAGGTCAGGAGGAAGAAAAATTTGATCAGTTCATAGCCATTTTTCTGTGCCAAATGTTCAGCATCGGTGAAAAAATTAACGCCGTAGGCGATGCCGTAGCCGATAAAAAAATATGCCAGCGTGGAGATGCCGAAGTCGGTGAGAATTTTCACCAACGCGTTCACCTGATTTTTCTTACGAACCGTACCCAATTCAAGAAAAGCAAACCCTGCGTGCATCGCCAGAACCATGATAGCGCCGAGCAGTATAAACAGTGCGTCACTGCCTGTTTTCAGGTTTCCAATATTTTCCATTTCTTACTCCGTATATGAACTAGCCCAGAGGTTATAAGCAAGTTTCGTTCCAGCTTGTCTGTATCTTGATTTGTATACGTATTTCTGTTTAGTTAATATTTATACATGAATATACACACCAATTTGGTGCATTGTTACCTCATTGACGCTTCAAATTGGCGCGTCATCCTGAGGTAACGGTATGGAGACCTCCAGTCATTTATTAATTTTCCCAGCCATTTAACACTTTTTCCAGCCAGAAAATGCCAATCATGGTTTTGCTGTCGTTGATTTTCCCCTGTCTTATCAAGTCCAGTGCATCGCTAAGCGATAGCTCAAATACTTCAAGAAACTCCCCATCGTCTAGTTGTTGACCTTGGTAGGTCAGTCCTCGTGCCAGAAAATATTCCATTCGTTCATCGGAAAAACCTATACACGGCCAAGCAGTGGTCAAATGCGTCCACTGGCTGGCAAGGTAGCCAGTTTCTTCCAATAATTCGCGTTGCGCGGTGAGCAAAATATCTTCGCCATGATCAATTTTTCCGGCAGGCAGCTCAATAAATACACGGTGCGGCGCATAGCGAAATTGCCGTTCCATTAATAGATTGCCATTATCCAGAATTGCCAACACGGCCACCGCGCCGGGATGGACTATATGTTCGCGCATGCCCGCACTGCCATCCGGCAACTTCACGTTGTCCTTGAATACCTTGATGAAATCACCTTCATACACAGGCTTCGAATCAAGACGGGTTTCTTTTAAATCCATAAATACTCCTTAAATTTTATCAACGAAGGGATGCTTCACGCAGGTGGCTATGTAAGTGTGGATCGATAATGTCTTAGCCCGTCTCGCCAGATTTGCATACATTTATCAAAGTTTGGCAATCTTCGATTACGGGCAAACATTGCACGCCTTGGCAGACCCACGCGCTAAGGCCTTGTGTGAGAGGCTTTGTCAGTGTTTCCGGAAGTCCGACAGGCTCGCCTTCCACAGCCAGTATCAAGGTGTCAGGCCAGTAGTGTTGAAATAATTGCTTGCACCAGGCTGCGCTTGTTCCCGGTTCACCACGCAAAATGACGATTTGCGGCGGCATAAGATATTCTTGCAAAGTCATTAACAGGCTAGTGAAGCCCATGGGTTGCTTTGCAAAAAATGGATAATAAAGTGTCAGCGTGCGCCCGGCAGCCTCAAGGTAGCGCTTCTCTCCTAAAATATGGCCGAGGCGCTGTAATGCGAGTGCTGCAATGCCATTGCCGGAAGGCATCGCATTATCATGCTCTGGCTTGGGGCGATGGATAAGCTTTTCGTGGTCGTGGCTGGTAAAGAAAAACCCACCCGCTTGCTGATCTTCGAATTGTTCCAGTAACACATCGGCTAGCGCGCGGGCAAATTCCAGATCAGTCTGTCGGAACTGCGTTTGCAGTAATTCCAGTAAAGCATCCAGCATGAATGCATAGTCATCAAGATAGGCATTCAGATGCGATTTGCCGTCCTTGCTGGTAGCAAACAGGCGACCATTTTGCCACATCGTGGCATGTATAAAATCTACCGCGCGCTGTGCCGACAATATCCACTCTGCTTCGCCCAGTCTCCTGCCAGCACGCGCCATACCTTTGATCATAAGTGCGTTCCAGCTAACCAGTATTTTTTCGTCACGTCCTGGGCGCATCCGGCTTGCACGCGCGGCGAACATTTTTTCTTGCGCACTGGCGAGTTGCTGCGTGACTTGTTCAAGGGGAAGATGTAGTGCTTCCGCTATGCTATCTGGCGGCTGGGCAACTATCAAATTCCAATACTTATCTTCAAAATTAGGCGGCTGATCAAGTCCATAGTGAGCGGCGACGATGGCATATTCTTCCACGCTTAACAAGCTTGCGGCCTGCTCCGGCGTCCACACATAAAATTTGCCTTCCTCGTGCTCAGAATCCGCATCTAGACTGGAGTAATAACCGCCTTGCGGTGACTGCATCTCACGCATGACCCAACCCGATATACCTTGTACAACGCGATTAAACGATGTTTCGCCTGACAGCACATACGCATCGCTGTAAAGTGCCAGCAATGGGCCATTGTCGTATAGCATTTTTTCAAAATGGGGAATTTCCCAGCGTTCATCCACACTATAGCGGCAAAAACCGCCGCCCAGCTGATCGTAAATCCCGCCATCCGCCATTTTTTGCAGCGTGAAGAGCACCATGCGACGCGCGTCGGGATCACCGCCACGCATCGTATACCTTAACAAAAATTCCATCTCGGTCGGGAGCGGAAATTTGGGTGCACCGCCGAAACCACCGTGAACAGGATCAAACAATCTTTGAAATCCGCTGAATGCATCTTCTAATGACGTTTTATTGAAACTAACCTGATTTTTTTCGCTCGGTTGGATGGTGCTAAATTCTTGCATCAGCGACAAACTTTGTTTGGCAATGTCATCCTGACGCGTGCGATAAAGCTCTGCCACGCGTTCGAGTAAAGATACAAAGCCGGGCAAGTTGTAGCGTGCCTGTTTTGGGAAATAGGTACCGCCAAAAAACGGCACTTGATCGGGCGTTAAAAATAAGGTGAGTGGCCAGCCGCCATTTCGCTGGGTCAGCATATTATGGGCGGCCTGATAAATGTGATCCAAGTCGGGCCGCTCTTCACGATCTACCTTGATATTGATGAAATATTGGTTCATCACTGCGGCGACGTCTGCATCCTCAAACGACTCGTGTGCCATGACGTGACACCAGTGGCAGGCGGAATAGCCGATGGATAACAGGATCGGCTTATTCAGTTCGCGAGCGCACTTCAGTGCTTCTTCACCCCACGGGAACCAATCTACTGGGTTGTCGGCATGCTGCTGTAAATAGGGGCTGGTCTCTTGGGTAAGGCGATTAGGCATATTGGGCTCAATAATAAATACTTCGATTATGGGCACCTCTAAATAATCCAATTCTTCAAACAGCCGCTTACCGGCTTGCCTGCTTACTTTGCATCGTTACAATACGGCTTTAATAAAAATATAGCTTATATATCAACTGTATGCTCAGCTAAAATTTTATACTCATGCCTTACCTTGCTTAGAAACTTGAATTATTCGAGACGCCCTTAGGTCAACGCGGATGCTTCCTTGACGCAGAGTTTACAGTTATACAACATTACCATTACCATCTCTACTGAATGAGCACAATACCCACGCATGCTAAATTCAGGACTCTCTGCTGAAAGCATTTTTTAACTTGGTCAGAGTTGAACGCTTAACGATATGTTTGGGATCAGCTATACTTAGCGAAGGTGATATTTGCGCTTCTCATGGCACTTCTAAAATTAGGTTTCAGCCCAATATTTTGTTTATCTATATGCAGACAAATGCGCTGTCCTGAATTAATTTCATGACTTGCATTCCGGCAAACGCTGAATTTTATAAGACAACCATCAAATTCGAATTCGTTTAATTATTTGTGCAACTTCAGTTTGAATCCACTCGTCTGCCTTGTCAAAAAGAACTCAACAAGTGTTTCTCAATTATCCTGGTAACTCAATCATTAAGCGCACTCACAAATTTTTTGCCCTTGCCATTGCTGTTCTTATCTTGCTTCTTATTGTGCTGGCATTTACTGCCTTCTTTATTTATCGAGAAACTGAAACCTCTGCATACCAGGCACACCGCCTGTCAAAACTGGCCAATGATCTTCGCTGGGAAGTAAAAAGTGGTTCAAATGGCGGGTTACACTTACCGCAGGCAGGGCCATACGACATGCGCCTTGGGTATGGTCGGTTACCAAATTTGCTTCAGAATTTAACCGAGCACGGCTTCCATGTGCATGCTCAGGCAAGTATTTCTCCGCGTATGAAGAAGCTTGTTGAACAGGGGTTATTCGTTCCTTACCGCGAAAAAGCACAGGCCGGTCTAGAAATTGTCGACGACAACGGTCAGTCACTTTACCGTACTGTTTTCCCGGCTCGCGTTTATGCAAACTTTAAATCGGTTCCGCCACTAGTAACGAACAGCCTGCTATTTATCGAGAATCGTGAGCTGTTGGATCCGAGCCACCCCAAAAAAAATCCGGCCATCGAGTGGACCCGTCTTGGAAAGGCTGTTCTGGACAAAACGATTCAGTTCGTTCGCCCCGAACACGACGTACCAGGTGGCAGCACGCTTGCAACTCAAATTGAGAAATACCGGCATTCTCCCCAGGGGATGACCCTCAGTCCCACTGACAAGGTGCAGCAGATCGCCTCCGCCTCTGTACGCGCTTATTTGGATGGGGAGGAAACAATGCCTGCCCGCAGGCGTATCGTAGTAGATTATCTTAATACGGTTCCACTTGCCGCTGCCTCGGGCTTCGGGGAGGTAAATGGATTGGGAGACGGGCTGTGGGCATGGTACGACCTGGATTTCGAAGTTGCAAATCGGATTCTGAAAGTTTGGTCTGCAAACAGCACAGACCTGGCCGAGACCGCACGTTACTATAAACATGTGCTAAGTCTCATGGTTGCCCAACGCAGGCCTTCCGGTTATTTAATTAGCGATCGCAAAGCACTGAATGAGCTTACCAATAGTCACCTGCGTGTGCTGGCGCAGGCTGGCGTAATATCGCCCAGGCTAAGTGAGGCTGCGCTGAGAGTGCCACTTCGCTTCCGCGATGCTGCTGTGCCAGTGAGAACCAGAAATTTCTCTGCCTCAAAGGCTGTTAATGCGGTGCGCATGCGTCTTGCTTCCCAAATGGGTGTACAACGCCTGTATGAGTTGGATCGTCTGGATTTATCAGTGCAAAGCACGCTCGACGGTGAGTTACAAGAAAAGACAACTGATATCTTGCGTCAGCTTAAGAACCCAGAATATGCCCGCGCTGCGGGACTCTATGGCAATCGTCTGTTGGGCGAAGCGGATCCGGGCAAAATAATTTACAGCTTCACGCTTTCAGAGTTGACGCTGCAGGGTGCAAAATCGCGAATTCAGGCCGACAATTTCGATCAACCCTTAGACATCAATAAAGGCACCAAGCTGGATCTTGGATCCACAGCAAAACTAAGGACGCTGGTCACTTATCTTGAAGTTATCGAAGAGTTGCATCAAAAATATGCTGCACTCGAGCCGGATGCGTTACATAAAGAAGAGAGTGATCCTAACGACGTCCTTAGTCGCTGGGCGATCGAATATCTGCTGCATAGCACGGATAAAAGTTTAGCAGCCATGCTGGGCGCTGCCTTGGAACGTACATATTCTGCTAACCCTCATGAACAGTTCTTTACCGGTGGTGGGGCGCATTATTTTAAGAATTTCAAACATGAAGACGATAGCAGGACATTAAGTGTTCGCGAAGCGACGTACAATTCCGTCAATCTCGTTTACATCCGCCTTATGCGCGATATAGTGCGCTACCATATGCTTCATATCAAGGGTTCATCTGCCAAGATCCTCAGAGATGCTAACCATCCTGATCGCGATGTATATCTCAGGCGATTTGCTGACAAGGAAGGAACGATATTCATCAACCGATTTTATGTTAAATACAATCATAAAACGGCAAGCGAGATTGACGAGATCTTTTTTTCCAGTTTACGACAGACGCCGCGCCGGCTTGCCGCCGCTTACCGCTATATTCACCCTGAGGCTACACTTGCTGAGTTCAATAAATTCATGAAAGCTCGTCTGCCTGGCCTCCAGGAACCAGTTGAGCGCGTTCTCCAAGAGCAGTATCAGCGCTATGAGCCAGGTAAATTTTCGCTGGCGGATCAGGGTTATATCGTCGCCGCACACCCATTGGAGCTATGGCTGGTGCGCTATTTAAATAACCACCCGAATGCGAAACATAAGGACGTGATCAAAGCCAGCGTCGAGGAGCGTGTGGCTGTTTATCGCTGGCTATTCAAGACCATCCACAAGAATGCACAGGACATTCGAATCCGCAGCCTATTGGAACTGGAAGCTTTTCTGGAGATTCATGGTAGTTGGAAACGTCTCGGTTATCCCTTCGATGCACTTATACCATCGCTCGCCACCGCTATTGGCAGTTCGGCTGACCGCCCGGCCGCACTCGCCGAACTTATGGGTATTATCTTGAATAATGGGGTTCGGGTACCCGAGATACTTATCGAACGTCTGCACTTTGCTGCAAACACTCCTTTTGAATCCATAGTGGAACGTACCCCTGACCAAGGCGAAAAAATATTTTCACCTGATTTGGCAGCTGTGGTTCGTGACGTATTGACCGGAGTAGTGGAAAAAGGCACAGCTTCACGACTCGGTCACGCAATAGTGAAAGAGGATGGCACCTGGATTCCGATAGGCGGTAAGACTGGAACCGGCGATCATCGTTATGTCACCTTTTCATCGGCGGGTGTTATTAAGGAATCCCATGCGGTAAATCGCTCCGCAACTTTTGTGTTCTTCATCGGGGATCGATTTTACGGGACGCTTACAGCATTTGTGCCCGGTGCGGACGCGGCTAATTATCAGTTTACTTCAGCACTCTCTGCGCAAGTTTTGAAATACCTCTTGCCCACTTTGAAACCACTCATTAATAAGGCTCAACCTCTGCCCGAACAAATATCATCGAAACCAATCGTCAAACACAGCTCGCCAAAAGAAAAAGGGGAAGATGAGGCTGTGCATTCCAGTCAACTCCCATTTCCGATAGAAGATGACTTACCTTGATGGGTGAAGCTGGCAATAAATTAATTTCTACAGGACGTCGTCATTGAGTGTGACGACGATTTCGACCTCTCTAAAAATTTGAGCTATACCAAAGTCAAAGTCAGGCGGGTAATTTAGCAGTATTTGGAGTATCACGTTGACCCTAAGCCGAATGATTACTTAGAGATAGAATCCGATTAAGACGTGTTGTTTTAGCGATATTTATCCGAACCTTCAGTCCATAATTTAAACCAACCAATTTTAGACGATAGGTGTTTAAATATCATCGACTTGTATCGCGCCGCGCTTTATGTGAAGCGCCAACAAGCAGTGCTAACACAAGCATCATCGCTAACCGCGGAGCATCAAGCAAACTATCCACAAATCCAATGGTAAGCAATCCACTGATTCCAGCCAGCCATACAGTTGCAAGTGGTTCTCCAGCCCATAAACCGCGCATCAAGCGCCAAACCGCTGCGATGATCAAAGCACAAAAAATCACCAATCCTACCAATCCTTGTTCAAAAGTCAGGTGAACCCACATATTTTTTATGTGCCAAGGAAGGTGGTCACCGGATTTAAAGAACCAATAATCACCTCCTTGCGTGAAGTCGCCATTCGAGATGAGGTTGGTGCCGCCACGATCAAGGAGGCGAATATTATCGACATCCACGACGCCCTTGTCTTGTGGATTATAGAGTGATAACTGAACTGGCCGTTTGGCCCACCACGCACCCTGTCCTATCTGTTCACTGGAAAAAGCAATGCTTCGATGCTGCCATCCCTTGCCCGGTGTAACAGCTACGCTCTCCCATTGGCAAAGATGTGAGTTGAGCAATTTTTTCTCGCAGATGGGTACATCGAGTTGTTTGGTCTGATCGTTTGAGCGCACATCCAGTTCGAGCGTATACGGCGTATCGGGCGTTACCGCGACACTCTGTGCCATATACAGCGTGCCACCTGAATTCAAACTCAGATAACGGTTACTGCCTTCGGTTTGATAGCGATAATTCCCCAGTGACGAATCAAAATTGGCGTAAAAATACCGCCCGGGGAATGTGCCTAGCCCAGCACCGAAAAGACGTTCGCCCCAATTGTCTTGCAGTAAGTCCAAAGCATGGGTCCAGTGAGCAAATCGGGTTTGTGCATCCGTTTCGGTTTGAGTGAAGCGATGCTGCAAAAAAGTGGCACTCGAAAGTCCCGCGATGGCCAGCAGAACGCCGGCGATCAGCGCTGTACTGGCCGTGTAACGCAAATTGTGCGACATCCCCCGTGCACGCAATGTTCGATACACACCTAAAGCCAGTACTGCAAAAACCACCGCGAGTGCCACGATTCCGCCTCGCGCTACAGTTGTAATCAATGCATAGATGGCAAGGAAAAATACGCTCAAGGCGACTGCCCTAATCCAGATTTTTTGTTCCTGCAAAAGCAATGTCCATGTGAAAGGCAGAGCAAAAACCAGATACGCTTCAATATGCCCGCCGCCAGTATGCATACTGGAAAAAGTTGACGTTACACGATAATCGGTAGCACTGCTGCCGCTGAAAAGCCAATACTCCCACAGCGCTGATATAGCTACGCCTGCCAAACCTATGAGCATACTGGCTGACCACAGCTTCATGGGTCGCACCTCATTGAGATATGGCCTCAACATAGCGAACAAAACCATGCCCCACAGAAAACCTTTTGCCACGCGCAGACTATTGTACTGGCTAAAATAGGAAGTAAAAGCATTGGCATCCAATGGCTGCAACGGCAACAAACCTGTCAGCCCGCTGATCAGAACGGAAGCCATTAATAGTGTAGCAAGCATGAGAGGGGCGACGTGGCTAGAATCAGTGCGATTATTATCAGGCGTACGCCAAAGCAGGGCTGCTAGCGTGACCGCCAGTAGCAAATCGAATTCATCGAGAAAAAATCGACCGGTCCAGAATGCAAGATCCAATACTGGCAACGCTGCCGGAACAATCACTAGCCATGCTTTGGGATAACGCCAAAGAAGCGCGAGATACAGCACAAATCCGCCAGCCAGCAGCTCATTCCAACGCGGAAAATCAAGCAACGCCCACCCGGTCGCACCGATCATAATCAATGCAAATGCGCGACGAGTAAGGAGCGCCGCAGCTGATAGAGGGCGAGGTGGGGATTCTGCTGCATCCTGAGATGCGTAGCGGGACTTATTATCGAGGCGGGTACGGTGCGGTAGCGTGGTTCGGCCATCACTCGAAGCACTGTCGCCGTGTCGCAGGTTGCTTTCGATTGCAAGCTTGCCAGTTCTTGCTGGGGGCGACACCGCTTTACCTGGGTTAGCCGCCGCAAGCGGACTGGATGCCGGACTGAATGCCTCGGATTGCGCAAACTTGCCTGCTAACCGGGAACGTTCGCCAAGCCAGAGACCCATTGCCAAACCCGGCAGCAGAGCTATGACTTCAACAACATCATCAAACCGAAAATTCTCTGCGGCAAGGGATGCGCAGACCATGAAGCCAAAGGCGCATGCGCCCCCCCATACCCTTGCCTGCCGCCCGTACCCGGCAAATCCACAGATCAGACCCAGAGCTCCCCAAAGTATGGACGGTTTAAGTAATTGATACACTCTATCCAGAATATTCCAATGGGCGAATGCCGTTTGACTAAGTGTGGCATTGGTATCTAGCGGCAAAAGCGCTAAAACAACTGCAGAAAAAACGGAGATACCCCACAGCGCAGGCAACCCGCGCGCGCTCGCCTGAACCCAGGTCGCCAATTGCAAAGCCGCAAACCAGCCTACAATACTACCCAGCACCAGCCCGGCGATAAGCCCTGTGATAGGCCAAAATTCATAACGGACAGTGGCTCCATGCATGAGGCTGAGAAAAAGGATGGCAAGGATTAAAGCGACTCCAAGGTAGAAACTCCACGAGCGGCTCGGCTGCGAAGGCCATCGGTAACGGGCGAAAGATTGCCAAAACGTCCCGACCAGCAGTATCAGTATAAATTGAGGGAGGAATTCGCTGCCACCCGACCATCCTGTTGCCAGATCAAGGCGGTGCAGGTGAGCGTTTTCTGGCACATGGAAAGGCAACCCAGCCTGCAGGTAAGCGGCCCAGATTGTTAATGAAATTGCGAGTGGTAAGAATTGAACCCGGCCAGAGGCCGGGTTAGGGATGAGCGATTTCACAATGCTTGCTATTCCGGATTACGCAGTCGCGATGTGCCGGCAAGGGGTGAAACCTGATTACCCGAATCAGGCTTCTCTTACGCCGATGCACCGTGTGCCTGACGCTTTCGAGTCATGTTCAGCCAGCCAAGCCCCAAAAAGCCGATCAGAAACAAGAACATTGTTCCTGGCTCGGGGATGCCATTCGTAACATTCCAAAAATTATACGCACTGATGCCCGGTACGGTGACAAAACTACCGACGGCACTAGTATCTTTGTTACCATCATTGTTCTTATCTTTGTCGTCGCGGCTGTTCTTATCTTTGTTGTCGCCGCTGTTCTTATCTTTGTTGTCGCCGCTGTTCTTATCTTTGCTGTCGCGGCTGTTCTTATCTTTGTTGTCGCCGCTGTTCTTATCTTTGCTGTCGCGGCTGTTC
>NZ_CAKMLL010000071.1 GCF_927797785.1 Candidatus Nitrotoga sp. BS
AGCCCGAACCGAAGCCCGAGCCGAAGCCCGAGCCGAAGCCCGAGCCGAAGCCCGAACCAAAAACTAAGCCAAAGCCTGAGCCTGAGGTTATCGAAACGGAAATACCGAAGAAGCCTTTAGTCACGAGGACTGAGGCTCCGCTAGCTACCCCCCCAGCTTCTCATTCAGCACCTCAAGGCGACTTGGCGAGCTACATTAGCGCCGCCAAAGCACGCCGCTTGGCAGCCGAGAGGTCTGATGAACGTGATGACGCAGAAGCAATATCTAAACAGCGCCAGCTTTCAGCTGATGAGAAAAGAATGGCTAACATCAGGCGCAATCTGATGCCAGAAGGTACAAGCGGCATCTTTCAAATTATCAGCAAGGGTGTTCGGACAGCCCGATTTTCATTTCGGGGTTGGACAACAGACTATAACAATTCTCGGCGCGAGATAATCGATGTCGATGCCGGGTTGAATGGTGACGTGGAGCGCACAATTATTCGCAGGATGATCGAGCTGATTCGTAAGCATTTCGAAGGAGACTTTAATTGGGAATCTCGACGCCTCAACCGCGTTGTCGTCCTGTCTGCACGCATGGAAGATAATACGGGACTTGAAGAGTTTTTGATGCTTGAGTTCTTTAGCGCAGACTCTGGGTTTAGGAGAAGTCCTCCATCGCGATAAGGCATCTTCATGTGGTTAGTACGATTCCAAGATAGTTCGCATTCAAATGCCAGAAACTACATAAGAAGATTGCACAATCCAGAAGACCACCAGAGACGCAAAAGACACGAGACACTTACACGGTCGTATCGACGAGAATATATCGGTCGGCATAGCCGATGAAACGGCAACCTATAGGTTGCTTGTCCAACACGCAGGAATCGTTCATCGTCCCGTCACCGTTTCTAAAGGACAGCAGGATATCAGTGGACATTTATCATATCCAAAACGTCAATACCATATGACAACCACCTCGGGTAGGGTGTCACACCACTGGCTTGTTTGCTCTGACTTATTGGAAAAGCAAGGAAATATCAACAAATATTTGCGATATCGTTTTATAAAAAGCTCATGCATTCAACGCATTTTAATTTGCGTTGCAATAAATGCTTGCAATCGTGTACTCTCACAATAAAGTGTGCTGTGCGTATTTAGTTTAAACGTTCGTTAGTTAAGTTGTTATTTTGTCACGCTGGGCAATTTATAATTTGCGATGTAAATATCTACATGCACTCTTGTATATTGTCATTCCTAACAAAACAAAATCCCGTGCCTGCATGGGAGTGCGTCGGATATAAACAGATATTTTTCTGTTCCAACGAATGCGACTTGAAAAATAATAAATTTTTCATATAGATATCTGTAAAGCAAGATTGCCGCGTGCCTACAGGTATACTTGAATACGTGCTGTTTATAACCTGAGTTCAAGTATTGAACCCATGACAATTAACTATTACCATGCTCCAATATATTGGGTCTAATGCTATGCCAAAAAAAATCATTCCTATTATTGATCATCGTCACTCAAAGACAGCTCCGGTCATCCCCGCTATTATAGAAGAGCCCAATGGGCTTATCGGTGACGCGTTCGGACGCCCATTACAGGATTTGCGCATTTCTCTCACGGATCGTTGCAATTTCCGATGCGTTTATTGCATGCCTATAGAGTCATTCGGTAAAGATCACGTATTTATGCCGCGGTCTTCAATGCTGACTTTTGAAGAAATCACTCGTATCACACAAATTTTCGTTAACCATGGCGTTCAGAAAATTCGTCTGACGGGTGGCGAACCCCTATTACGCAAGCACGTAGAAAATTTAATTGAGATGCTTGCCAAGATAAAAACATACGATGGCAGTGACTTGGATCTGACGCTAACGACTAACGGTGCGCTACTCGGGAAAAAAGCTCAATCTCTGAAAGATGCCGGATTAAATCGTGTTACGGTCTCACTGGATTCGATGGATGACGCCACTTTCAAGCGCATGAACGGCGTTGATTTTCCCGTATCGGATGTTCTGCGCGGCCTAGATGTTGCCCACTCGGTAGGCCTCGGTCCAATCAAGGTAAACATGGTTGTTAAAAGTGGCTTGAACGACCAGGAAATCTTACCTATGGCACGCTATTTCAAAGACTCTCCATTTATACTCCGCTTCATAGAATACATGGATGTAGGGACTTCTAACCAGTGGGAGATGGGTCAGGTTATTCCATCTGCAGAAATAGTGCGACGAATTTCCGCTCATATGCCACTTGAAGAAATCGAACCAAACTACACTGGCGAGACTGCAGAACGATGGCGCTATCAGGATGGCGGAGGCGAAATCGGAATGATCTCAAGCATCACAAAGACCTTTTGTCACGAATGCGTTCGCGCCAGGTTGTCAACCGAAGGCAAGCTATACACATGCCTTTTTGCGGAGAGTGGCCACGATTTGCGGGCACTGATGCAGAGTGGGAAAACCGACCAAGAAATTTCTACTGCCCTTGCACACCTATGGCGGTTGCGTGCGGATCGCTATTCAGAGTTACGGAGTGCCAATACAAAGAGCAAGGTACAAACAGGCAAAAAAATTGAAATGTCTTATATTGGTGGATAGTCTGCTAGCTAGCAAGCACGCACCCGTGTTGTCAGCGACATCAAAATCACTCATCCAGGCAGTTCTCCCATACCAGGCTAATCTGAAAATTGGCCTGGCAATTATTTCGTCACCTTAACTGCTTTATCTGACTGCCAAACTTAGTAAAGGATCTTCATGGAATCTACGTCTTCCTTCTTATCCGCCCTAGAAACGATGGGTGATTATGACCCTGATTCAATGCCGGTTGAACAAGCACGCCAGCTTATCCAGCAATTTCTCGCGCCACTCGCGGAGCATGAACTGATCAATCTGCAGGACGCATTGCATCGCACGTTGGCAGCAGACATACTTTCCCCTATGAATGTGCCGCCGCACGACTACTCAGCAATGGATGGTTACGCTGTGCGCTATGACGACTTGGCAAACGCTCCTAGCCGACTCACCCTTATTGGCAGTGCCTTTGCTGGACGCGCCTTTATCGGTCGAGTTGCTGCAGGCGAATGCGTGCGGATTATGACCGGCGCCCTCATTCCTGAAGACTGTGATAGCGTGGTGATGCAAGAGCATGTTCAGGTCGCAGGATCCTCGATTGAAATAGGCGAGGGACACACCCGTGGCCAGAACATTCGCTTGGTCGGCGAAGATATTACGCAGGGCGCTACGGTGCTAACTAGCGGGCGGATCATTCGCCCCGCCGAGATGGGCCTTCTGGCTTCGCTTGGCTTCAGTGAAATCAAAGTTTACCGCAAACTAAAAGTCGCGCTATTTTCAACCGGTGACGAATTGCAGCAACCAGGAAAACCATTGGCTCCTGGTCAAATTTATAACAGTAATCGCTATAGCCTGCTAGGCATGTTGGGTGAACTAGGTGTGGAAATTATAGACATGGGCACCATTCGCGATGACAAAGCCAGTCTCAAACTGGCGTTGCTTGACGCGGCCGAGCGGGCTGATGTCATCATAACCAGTGGTGGCGTTTCCGTTGGTGAGGCTGACTATATCAAGCAACTGTTAGCGGAAATTGGCGAGGTTGTGTTCTGGAAAATAGCCATGAAGCCAGGTAAGCCACTTGCTTATGGCAAGATTGGAACGTGCCATTTTTTCGGATTGCCAGGCAATCCAGTTGCAGTAATGGTAACTTTCCAGCAGTTCGTGCGCGACGCTTTACGCGCGCTTATGGGGCAGCAACCCAAACTAACCATTGAACTCCAGGCTACCTGCCTAAGCCCTATCCGAAAAGTACCCGGACGAACCGAATTTCAGCGTGGCATTCTCAGTCGAGATGAAAGTGGCGGATGGATAGTACACACATCAGGTGCTCAATGCTCTGGCATTCTCAGCTCCATGAGCAAGGCCAATTGTTACATTGTGTTACCTGTATCGCAGGGACGCCTTGAAGCAGGCAGCACTGTCCAAGTACAACCATTTTAACCAAACCGAAGTATGGCCTTGCATATACACAAAGCCTCTCGCAAAACTGCGTGAATGCAAATTATCTGGTATAGATACCATTTTCATAACCAAGCTATTTAACATGCGTGAAATACTATCCCGATAAATTCTCGGGAATAATGTAAAGCCAGTAAATACCGCTAGAAATACTTGAAACTCTTTAGCCTAAAGAAGATAAATATGCAAAATGAAACTGATGAAATTGATGAATCCTTGATAACAGCAACAATGGATGACGATTTAGAGGGAATGAAGAATGCAATTCAACTTGGTGTAGATGTAAACATCCAAAATTTTTTTGGGAAAACAGCGTTGCACTATATCGAAAGTATAGAGGCGGCACAGCTATTAATCGACAACGGAGCTGATCCAAACATTGCGGATTACAATAATCGTCCACCAATATTCGACGTTAACGATCCTGAACTTGCAATATTTTTAATTAATCACGGGGCCGATGCTAAATTTCAAGATAAAGATGGCTTAACCGCCTTGTATATATGGGTGGACTTCCCTGAAGTGGCTAAATGTTTACTGACTGCTGGTACCAACCCGAATGTCCAACTGGAAACGGGGAGCATGATTATTAAAAAAGGAAATACCGCATTACATAAAGTTGAAAATCTGGAATCCGCCCAGCTTTTAATTGAATATGGCGCGAATATCACGATTCAAAATATTGAAAGGGCAACCCCCGACCAAACGACAAAGGGCGAAACACAGCGCTATCTTAAATCCGTGCGTGAACAAAATAGCTTATTACCAGCCGATGCTCAGAACAAATTTAGCGCATCCATATCAGACAATACCGACAACCGGCTAATCGGGGATACAACCGTTTATCACAGAAAACCTTAGCAATTAGGGTATCTCTAAAAATCCAAGGTTGTCGCCGCCTGTAGGACTTAAAGAATCGTAGCGAAAATTGAGCTGAGCGAGGGGCAATTTTGTGAGCTTTCTCCTTGCGGCGAAGTACCTGCTTACCTCACTTGACGATTTTGCAGCTTGGATTCACATTCGAAGTGCAACATTCAGTGCTGGCTTCGAATGTGAATCCAAGGCACCATCCAACTGAAGATTTTAAGAAAATGCAAATTCGTACTTTATCAAAACTTCTTGTGGACTTAAAAGATAGCTTCACCGAACAGGACAATATTTCAATCGATCATATTCTGAAAGCGCTCCAAGAACGCAGTTTTGGATTTATGTTGTTCATTTTCGCTTTGCCTGCGGCTCTTCCGCTGCCCGGTCTTGGCATCAATTTAATTATTGCTGCGCCACTACTTTTTTTAACCGCGCAGCAGGCCCTGGGTCGTGATTCCATCTGGTTCCCGAAGATGATGAGAGACAAATCAATATCCCGCGAGCGCTTTGATAATATTCTGAATGCAGCGCTTCCTTTTATCAGAAAAATTGAACTGCTGGTGAAGCCTCGGCTCGACTTTGTCACGCAAAGGGGTACTTGCCTGATTGGCTTGTGCGGCTTGATTATGGCGCTGTCGGTCTGTATTCCTTTGCCGCTCACCAATACCGTGCCCAGCGCAGGAATAGCCTTGATGGCCATTGGTGTGATCATGCGTGATGGGCTGGCTATAATTGCCGGTGCACTCCTTGGTTTATTGTGGGTTGCCATGCTGGGCTATGTTCTGGTATTTCTCGGTACCGAAGGCCTTGATGCCATAAAAGAAACCATCAAATCTTTTCTTTGATTGATCGCAGCGAAGAAAGGTCAGTTACGAATGGCACTTACTTAAGCTTTTTCGGATGCCCATATTTCATCACTTGCTTCCTTGCCAAATCCCTTGTTTTTGTCAGTAGCTGATATGGCTTATGGCGTCGCTTGATTGCCCTTGGCTCGATTTGTCCGGGGCGGTTGCCGACAGACTGCTCGGCCACCAGCGCCAGTGATTTTTTGAGGTTATCCTCGTCATCCTCTCGCGCTGACATCCCACTCCAAGCCAACTAAAGCTGGAGGGTGTGTTTATGTGCCATAGAATGCGTCCCCCAAAATCACGTCGCCAAACCCAAATATATCCAGGAGCGTCCGCAGCAGCGCCTGCTGCCCGTCGCCTTTGCCTTTGAACCCGCCCATGGCCGCGTCGAGCACGACGCCGCTGGACAGGCAGGTAACCCCTGCAATGTGGCAAATGGGAAAACCCAGGCCGGGTTTTTGTCCGCGCTTTTGCGGGTAGGCGGTTTGGTTGGCCTGCGTGTCCGGCAGTGTCACGGTCGTACCGTCCACCAGCCGCACCAGCCGCCCGCGCCAGAGCCAGGTATCGGAGCCTTCCGCACAGATCAAGCGGCCCGTATGACGAACCATTCCCATGACCGTTTCCAGCGGCAGCCGCTTGCGGGCTGGCTCCGGGTGGTTGCGATGGTTTGGCGACTAAATCGTACCACCATGCCAGCCTGTTTCTTTCGTTACTTCATGCGATTAAGCCTTAAGTAAGTGCCATTCAGGCCTGACCCCGCGATTGCACGCGAAAATTCCAGTCGGAGTGGTCTAGCCATCTGTGAAGTGTAATAGAGTTTGTTGGAATATTAGAACTGACCGTTCGCAGTAATAGTAATAGATCCAACGGGTTAAAGTCCCGTCCGAGGAGTTGTCCGTACGCCTTGGTAGCATGAGGAAGCGGCGTCGTGGTAACTCGGGGTCGTAAGTTTCCAAACAGCAAGATAGCAGGCCGTAACGCAAGTGAACCTAGACGTAGCCTCGTAAACGAATTGGAGAGGCCGACCCTGTGGTCAGAAGGGGAAGGCCGTTGGATGGATGCTGAAATAACGGAAGTGGCATCCATCGACTTCCGGGGTAGCAGGGTCGGCATGTTAACGAGGATTTATTGCCCAGTGCTGGAGACCCGTTACGATGGTGGGGAGGCCATCGACTGCTGCGTATAAGGAAACGAAAGCGCGGTGGGTCGTAGCGGGAGTCGGAGGGGTTCATAGTACCGTTTGAGTTTGAGGGACAACATAACCCCAGACGAGGGAAGGAACCCTGCTTTGTTCATGCAACCGAAGAGTGGAGGATCAGGGGATTGCCATGTTGCTAACCACCCCGGGATGTGATCAGGACACTACAGAGGAAGCTCTATACCAAGGCCAAGCAATTGACGCCTGCTGTTCGCGCTCGATGATTGAGCAAAGGTGTGACACCCTCAGTCGCACTAGTAACGTAGGTCGTGCAAGTGTGCATGCCTTGGCGTGAAGAACATCGGAAAGCCGTATGCGTTAATAGCGCACGTACGGTTTGATGAGGGAGGGCAGGCGAGAACCTGTTCTCTACTCTACCCCTTCGTTCTTTTATATAGCCTTTGCTATTCAATGATTGAGCCGATGTCCGCTGAGCAAGCCTTTAGTTATTACAAAAGCAGATGAATGGATTCTGGAGCAGAGCTTGACTGAACTTGTCGAACAGTGTCCAAAACTTACCAGATAGGAGTGGGAACTGCGTCCGTTAGCCTGGTATCCCTGTGTTCTTGGGCTTCATTTCATCAGCACAACCTACCGCGCTGATCCCTTTGGCTCCGCAGTTACCCAACCCCAGCTACCACACGGTATCTACTGCGCTAATACCCCTTAACAAATGGAGATAATTTTCCAGATACGAAATGGTTCGGTCGCCATCCCGACAGCAGCTTTTCAACAACAAAGTTGTCAATCAATCCAGAGGCAAATCCAACTGCAGGACTTGTTGCCTCTAGTGCGAGCGTCAATACGTACCGAAGACTCTTTGCAGGAAGCCGTTGGATCCAACCTTCCGATGAAACATCACGCATGTAGGTTCGAATCAAGTCCTCATCAGGATTGACCGTCTTCAGCCAGTCTTTAAATCTTCCAGCACGATCAAGTAAATTAAGGAATTCGTCAAATGAGCGCTCTCTTGAGTCAATTACCTCCGCCAAACAGGGAGAGTCTGGTAGTACAACTTCAGTAAATTGCTGACGTGAGTCCACATTCAATTTCGATCTTCGCAAGAGTTCGGCGTGTCGAACCTGAATAATTGAAGATGTAACGGCGGAAGTCACAAAATCGCCTCCATAGAACGATGCCAATACCAGATCAGCACGCGCATCAAGGATGTTGCTCAACAGGTGAGCGACGGTTAGGGGATCGACAGGAGGTACGGCTTGAGCTCGCCTTTGGTTGATTGATTTGAGGTTGATGTTTGTGAATACAAAGATTCCTTGGTCTGAATTGATCAATTCAAACTGAAAATCGTCGCCAACCACATGTCCGCCGGGTAAGACGGCAACGGCTTTGCGAATTGCTTGTGCTGAATAATCTGTATCTAATAGATCGAGTTTCGCTGCCTGAGTTATGCCGCCTTGAAGAAAGTGATTGCCGGAAAACTTTCTTACGGGCACAAGTTCTAGGAACGTATTTGAAAACCGCCTTGCTCCCGTCTTTGAAATACCTTGGCGTTCGATCTCATACCGCAGGCGCTCAAGCGGGCTCTTAAGCTGACCGACGTCTTCATGGCCTGCCAATCTGATTGCCACGTAGTTGTGGTACTGAGAGACGCCGACGGATTCCGTGCGAGTGCCAAGCATTTCCTCGCAATAAACAGCAGATATCTCTGGACGACGCAGCAGAGTTAGGATGCTAGGGATTCCGATTTGCCGAATAAGGTAGAACAGTGTTTCACGGTCAATGAATACATGTACTTTCTGATAGTAAAGTAATGCTTCCGCGATTTGACCGGCTGATACTGGCAGACCACCTTCGGCTCGGCGGAGGACAATGTGTTCGAACATCTGAGTAATCCAAAAAACATAGGGGTCAAGCAAAAAACAAAGGGGGCAAGTCTCAACACCACGGTTGTCGTGGTCAAACCTTGACGAATCCCCCAGAATAGCCATGGAATTACATATTTTTAATCAGCTACGATTGCTCCCCGTCACCATCTTGTATTCAAATAAACGACATTCAATTGCGCCGTTGAACAGTAGTGTGCGGCGTGAAACTGACAGGCGGATGGATTTCGGCATGCGTAAATCGGAAGTGAACAGATAGGCATTCCAGCCGCCGAATTTTTTCTTCAGCACGTCGCCCAACTTTGGGTATAACGCTTGCAGTTCTTCCACATCCCCCATGCGCTCGCCATAAGGTAGGTTTGCCACCAGCACGCCATGATCGGCGGGGGCGGAAATCTCCAGTACATTCGCTTGATTGAGCGTTATCGCTTCCAGCAAACCTGCATTTTTCAGATTAAGTTGCGCGGCTTTAAGTTCGTCACCATATAAATCACTGCCGAAAATCGGCAATGCACTAACTGGCTTTTGCGCCGCTTGCGCTTGGTTGCGCATTTCGCTCCACGCGGCGGCGTCGAAATTTTTCAGTTTCTCGAAGGCAAAGCTGCGGCTATTGCCGGGGGCGATGTTGAGCGACATCAGCGCCGCTTCAATCAGGAAAGTGCCACTGCCGCACATGGGATCAAGCAGCGGCACGCCGGGCTGCCAACCCGCCAGCAGCAAAATGCCCGCCGCCAGATTCTCGCGCAGGGGGGCAACGTTGGTATATTGGCGCACACCGCGTTTGAACAGTGCTTCGCCGGACGTGTCGACATACAGTGTCATGCGGCTGGCTTCAAGGAAAGCATGGATGCGGATATCCGGGGTATGGGTATCCACGCTGGGGCGGTGGCCGGTGAGTGCGCGGAATTTATCGCACACGGCATCTTTGATTTTTAGTGTGGCGAAATCCAGGCTTTTCAAGGGGCATTTAATTGCCGTCATGTTGACACGGATGGTGTGTGAGGTGTCGAACCAATCGTTCCACAGCAGCGCATAGGCGGTATCGAAAATGTCCTGCTCGTTGCGGTAGTGTGTGATCGCCACACGCCACAGCACGCGACTGGCAATGCGGCTGTGCAGATTGACACGGTAATTCAACGAAAAGGGGCCGGTGAAATGCACGCCACCATCGGTGGTACGCACCTCTTGCGCGTCGAGTGTATTCAGTTCATTGGCGAGCATTGTTTCCAAGCCGCGCGGACAGGGTGAAAAAAAGTTCTCAGACATTTAGTTATACAGGTTTAACGATTACAAGAATAATGATGGCAATCATAAGCAGCACTGGAAACTCATTGAACCAGCGGTAAAATACATGGCCGCGCGTGTTGCGATCAGCTTTAAAGTCGTTCAGCAACTTGCCGCAATAGACGTGGTAGGCGATCAACAATAATACCAGTGTGAATTTGATGTGCATCCACCCGCCAGTTACGCCATAACCCAGCCACAGCCATAATCCAAAGATGACAGTCAGCACGCCACCCGGCGTCATGATGCCGTAGAACAATTTGCGCTCCATGATTTTGAATCTCTCGATGCTGGTCTTATCCTTGCTCATAGCGTGATACACGAACAGACGCGGCAGATAGAACAAGCCAGCGAACCAGGTAACCATAAAAATTACATGTATTGCTTTAATCCACAACATAATTTATTTCTTTAAGAGTGTATGTATAAATTCAAAATCCAAAGCGAGACAAGAACGCTAAGGGGTAAGCAGAGGCAAGCTGCACAGCGCGCGGGTCGCAAATAAATTCAACGGGCAGCGTCTGCTTTATAGGTAAGCGATAAAATTTATTGAGCAGTCCCAGATCATAGTGCTTGCCCGATGAAATTGTGACGCACGATTTCTTTCAACTGATCCAGACGGCCGTGGAAAAAATGCTCCGCTTCCGGTAATACTACGATAGGCAGGCGTTGCGGGCGCGCCCATTGCATAACATCCGTCAACGAGACAACTTCGTCCAACTCTCCATGCACCAGCAGCGTGTTGTGCGGCACCGGCGGCATCGCATTACGCATCACTGCCGGCGCGATCAGCACCAGTTGATGCGGAGGCAATTGCTGTGCCGCGCGCGCCTGCACATAACCACCGAAGGAAAAGCCGGATAGGATTAGCGGCAGGTTGCCATATTCGCTTAATGCATAGCGCGTTACTGCGAGTGCATCTTCTACCTCACCATTGCCATTATCAAACTCGCCGCTGCTTGCACCTACGCCCCGAAAATTGAAGCGCAACGCTGCGAATCCTAGTTCGGCAAAAGTCTTGGCCAGTGTGGTAACTATCTTGTTTTCCATCGTCCCGCCCATAGTAGGCAGTGGATGCGCTATCACAGCGATAGCACGCGGTGCAACATCCGGTATATGCACCACTACCTCCATCGTACCCGCTGGACCGGGGATAGCAACCTTTTCTATTGCGGACATTAAATTTTCAGGCGTTCCACCACACGGCCATTCTGCAAGTGTTCAACGATAATTTCGTCGAGGTCGCTCTCATCCACATAGGTGTACCACACCCCCTCGGGATATACCACCAATACAGGCCCTTCATCGCAACGATTCATACAACCTGCCGAGTTGATACGGATATGATTTGTCTCATTAGACAATCCAAGCATTTGAACTTTATCTTTAACATAGTCCCGCATCCATTGCGCATTAATATTGTTGCAGCACTCCGCGCCCTCTTCGCGCTGGTTAGTGCAAAAGAAAACATGCTTTTGATAGTAGCTCATACAAGACCTCACAAGAAAAATTATAATTATACAACCCTACTGCTATGTATTTTTAGCGCGCCACAGGTAGCCGAGCATGAGAAACGGAAACACTAATGCAATCGTTTGCGACAATCCATTGTAGTTGAGCAGGTGGCCGTAATTCCACTGGTACAGGCGCATGGCTGCAGAAGGCTCGCCGCTGTCCAATATCCAGTGCGCCAACACCCAATAACCTAGCGCAACCAGTGCCGCACATTTCAATAGCTGCGTGCGGGATAATCCGCTAACAGCGATCAGAAGCAGCACGCCTGAAAAAATGCCAAGCATGGCCTCACCGTTTAGCCATAACAGCAATGCCCATGATTTGAGCAGTATGGCTGCTGCGGTGAATTTGGCAACGGCCACTGTGCACAATAGCAGCAACAACGTACTTGCTGCGTGGCGACGTATGCGTAGCAAGGTTAGCAGCAACATTCCCAGCATCAGCATATTAAGCAGCACCGCCGTGCTTTCCATCCAATTAAACGGTTCAGGCTGTACCACGACGAATGGTGCTCGCGCCACTTCGCTGATGAACACATTGCCCAGCATGGGCAGCGAAGGATTGATTTGCGCGAACATCCATAGCGCCACCAGCGCCAAGCCGAAATCCACTCCTCCTCCGCCATGAAATAAGCGCATACGCCAATACGTCAGGTGCAGTGCAAACCATTCGCGTGGCGCAATGCTAGCTGCCAAAACCGCTCCCGTCAGCGCGCCGCTGCTGTTGGCAAGCAAGTCGAGGCTGGAGCTAATTCGAACAGGCAAATACATTTGCGCGTATTCCATCATGGCGGAAAGCACTACTCCGCCCAACGTGGCGAGCAGTATAGTCCAGCTTAAGTTGAAACGCGCGCGCAGTGTCAGTCCAAGCAATAGCCCAAACGGTAGATAACCGAGCAGATTAGCGGCGGCATCGAACCAAGTATATTGCTGCAATAACGGAAAAGCCAATACAGCAGAAAATTCCAGCCCCTGCTCTTGCCAACCTGAAAACGGCGATAAACTGGCATACATGATGAACAGTGCATAACCTGCGGCAAGGTATGTGCGCAGACGTGCGCGAGAAGACGTGGCAATAGTTTCTTTCATAATCGGATTAAGTTTAGAGGTGCCCTTTACCCAATTATTTTATATTGCTCATTTACGACGCGTAACATTTTACCGTACGGTAGTAGCGAAATGGTGCATGTTGCGGTGGAATTGAATCGAAATTTTCCTAATTTTTAGAGGTGCCTTTTTGCAATTCAATCAAGCGAAACCAACCGTTTGCAAGCGCAGGCTCATCGGCCAACACATTCAATCCAGGTACAGCTTCCAGCATTTCCTCAAATACCACGTCCAGCCGTGTGGCCAGCCGCCCTATAAGAGGGGTCAGGCCACGCCGCACCCAAGCGCGTTCTCCACGGCGCAGAAACTTATCGAAAAGCAGAATATGACCCCCCGGCCTGAGTACGCGCGCCGCTTCGGCCAGGCAATATTGCGGTCGTGATACCACCGCCATAATTAGATGCAGCACAACATAATCGAAGCTACCTGAAGCGAATGGTAAGACCATGCTGTCGCCTCGCACCCATTGCATGCGTAATCCGGCAGCCTTTTTCTGTGCCTGTGCCAACATTGCACCAGTTAGATCCAGCGCAGTGTATTCATGGCGAGGTGGTAAAAAACGGAAGTCTAATCCGGTACCTGCACCACTAAGCAGCACGCGTGTTTCGCCTTGTTGCGGTAGTCTCGCCAGACTGTGCTGGCGTGTGCTGCGCGTGACGCGATCAAGAAATACATCATAAAACGGGGCGATGAAACGGTAGCTGGTCTTAAGCGACATTGCGTTAGTGCAGTACGCGCGGGACACTCAATACGAATTGGGGAATGGGCGCGTCAAATTTAGTGCCGTCCTCCGCTACCATCTGATAGCTGCCAGACATAGTGCCCACCTGTGTGGCAAGCACCGAGCCGCTTGTATACTCGAAACTCTGATTTGGCTTGAGGATCGGTTGTTCGCCCACGACGCCCTGACCGCGCACTTCCTGCACATATTGATTGGCATCGGTAATAATCCAATGACGACTGATCAATTTGACAGTGGTATCGCCTTCATTAGTTATGGTGATGGTATAAGCGAAAACAAAGCGATTATCAGCCTCGTCCGATTGCTCGGGCTGATAGTTCACTTCGGTGGTGATTTTTATTCTGAATTGATTGTCTTTTTCCATCGTGGTATTACACCTCATTTTGTTCGGTATGACAAGGCTGATTGAGACTTGAACTTTAAAAGCAAAGTGAGTCTTACATGTCAGGTTAAAATTAATTGTTATGAGTTTAACTTTAAGCAAGGTTACGAAAATCAGGTCATAAAGCTGACGTGGGTGTTTCTCTATTTTTTTGCGTAGAAGGATTATTTTCCATCATCCTGAATTTTATTCGGTTTTAGTTGGCTGGTATTGATGGTGGCTAGCAACTATAATCGCGCACTTGTTTAATTTTTGGTCTTTTCTGGACTATGCAGTTATTCGCCTTCGGCATTAACCATCAGACCGCGCCATTAGATGTGCGTGAGCAGATTGCGTTCAATATCGATGCAATGGAGCCAGCTTTGCGCGACTTGGTCGGGCAGGGCGCAGCCAAGGAAGCGACTATACTTTCCACCTGTAACCGCACCGAGCTTTATTGCAGTACGCACAAGCCGGCGCAGATTGTTAACTGGTTAGCTAGTTATCATGAATTACAGCCGCGCGAAATTGAGCCATATCTTTATACTCTTCCGCATGAACAAGCGGTGAAGCACGCTTTTCGCGTCGCCAGTGGGCTGGATTCGATGGTGTTGGGTGAGCCGCAAATTCTGGGTCAAATGAAGCAGGCGGTACGTTATGCGGAACAGGCTGGCACGTTGGGTTTTCTACTCCATAAGCTATTCCAGCGTACCTTCTCGGTGGCCAAAGATGTGCGTACCCAGACCGAAATTGGATCAAATTTAATTTCCATGGCGGCGGCTGCGGTAAAGTTGTCCGAGCGAATTTTTCCGAGCATTGCCGAACAGCGCGTATTGTTCATCGGCGCGGGGGAGATGATCGAATTGAATGCTGTGCATTTCGCGGCAAAATTGCCAAAGCACATTACCGTTGCAAATCGCACCCTGGACCGCGCCCAAGTCTTGGCGCGGCGCATTGGCGGACACGCCATCACGTTGAGTGAATTGCCGGAACAACTGGCGCAGCACGATATCATCGTGACCAGTACCGCCAGCCCGCTGCCGATATTGGGTAAAGGTATGGTCGAGCGCGCGCTTAAAATCCGCAAGCACCGTCCTCTTTTTATTGTTGATCTCGCTGTTCCTCGCGATGTAGAAGCCGAAGTGGCCGAACTGGACGATGTGTTCTTGTATACCGTTGATGATTTGGCCGAAGTTGTGCGTGATGGCTTGGATGCCCGACAGGGTGCGGTGAAAGAAGCTGAAGTGATTATTGATTCTGGTGTGATGGATTTCGTTCACTGGATGGAGTCACGTGAGGTTGTGCCCACTATCCGCGCATTGCGCGATCATGCTGAACGCCAACGTCGTCACGAAATGGAAAAAGCCTTGCGTCTGCTGACCAAAGGCGAAGAGCCGGAAAAGGTACTAGAGTCTTTAAGTAATGCGCTTACCAATAAATTTTTGCATGCACCAACCCATGCGCTGAACCATGTTCAAGCCGAAGAGCGTGAAGCTTTCCTTGATATGTTGCGTCGTATTTATCACATGGGTCCCTCCGAATGAAAGATACCATTGCTAATAAACTCACCCAATTGGGTGAGCGTCTAGACGAGGTTCGTCGCCTGTTAAGCAGCGAAAATGCTACGAGTGATATGGAAAACTACCTCAAGCTTAATCGCGAACGTGCGGAGCTGGATCCCGTGGTGGAGCTATACCATGCTCATCAAGCCTGCGCTGATGATATTGCAACCGCACTGGAAATGGCGGATGACCCGGAAATGCGCGAATTTGCCACGGATGAGGTGAAGCAAGGGCGTGAACGACTGGAGCAGATCGAGATGGATCTGCAAAAAAAATTGCTGCCTAAGGATCCTAATGACAATCGCAACGTATTTCTGGAAATTCGTGCGGGCACTGGCGGCGACGAGGCGGCATTATTTTCCGGCGATCTGTTTCGCATGTATACACGTTTTGCCGAACGTAACCGCTGGCAGGTTGAAGTCATTTCTGAAAGTTGCGGCGAAAAAGGCGGCTTCAAAGAAATAATTGCGCGCATAGTTGGTCAGGGAGCCTATTCGGTACTGAAGTTTGAGTCTGGTGCACATAGAGTGCAGCGCGTGCCCACCACCGAAACGCAAGGCCGTATTCACACGTCGGCCTGCACCGTGGCAGTGCTGCCGGAAGCGGATGAAGTCAGCGACGTGGTGTTAAACCCCGCCGATTTACGCATCGACACCTTTCGCGCTTCGGGTGCGGGTGGTCAGCATATTAATAAAACCGATTCGGCCGTACGCATAACACACATTCCTACGGGTACCGTGGTGGAATGCCAGGATGGCCGTTCGCAGCACAAAAACAAGGCCCAAGCACTGGCAGTTCTGGCCGCGCGGATCAAGGACAAAGAAGAGCGCACCGCCCACGCCAAGCAGGCCGCCGAGCGCAAGTCGCTGGTAGGTAGCGGCGACCGTTCGGAACGCATACGCACTTACAACTTCCCGCAAGGCCGTGTCACCGACCATCGCATTAACCTCACACTGTACAAGATGGATCACATTATGGATGGTGACGTCAGCGAGATGTGCAACGCATTGATGGCGGAATATCAGGCAGAGCTGTTAGCAGCGCTATCAAATGAAGGGTGCAGCTGAGCTTGCTACGCACGATACAAGCAGTTCTGCTTCAAGATGCAGCCCGTTTGACCGAGGTGCTGGGGATAGCCCTCAGTAGCGCACGTATCGAAATACAGTGTTTGTTGCAACAAGTGCTAGATGTCCCGCGCGCTTGGTTGCTGGCGCATTCCGAGCATTGCCTGAACGAAACTGAGCAAACCTATTACCATGAATTGCTGCAGCGCCGCCTTCGGGGAGAGCCAGTTGCTTATCTGCTGGGTGAACGTGAATTCTTTGGGTTAAAGTTCAAGGTGACGCCCGCCACTCTTATTCCCCGTCCAGAAACTGAATTGCTGGTTGAGTTGGTTTTGCCGCGTATCTCCCAGGAAGGTTTATGCCGTGTGCTCGATCTGGGTACAGGCAGTGGTGCAATTGCTCTGGCGCTTGCCCATGCGCGCCCGGATATCGAAGTACTTGGCAGCGATGCTTCCGCTACGGCACTAACGGTTGCGCAAGCAAACGCACAGCAACTGGCCATCTCCAATGTAGCTTTCATACACAGCGACTGGTTCGAGGCATTCACAGTACAAAAATTCAACATCATTGTATCTAATCCGCCCTACATTGCTGCTGGCGATCCCCATTTAACGCAGGCCGATGTGCGCTTTGAGCCAATATCGGCGCTTGTATCAGGTAGTGATGGCTTGCACGATATCCGTCATATTGTGGTTCATGCTCCAAACTATCTTGAAGCCGGTGGCTGGTTACTTCTTGAACATGGCTACGACCAGGCCGCACAGGTTCGTAATCTGCTGCGGCAGGCGGGGTTCGACGCAGTATTTTCGGCGTGTGATCTGGCGGGGATAGAACGGGTCAGCGGTGGACGTATCGCTTAAGGATATGTTCGCCACAACCGATAAACTTCGTTGTTGAATCCGCAGAGCTATAGATTCGCCTATGTGCAATAAGAATACCCTGGCGTTCCCTACATATTCACATTATTTGTGGGCGTTGAGTTTACTTTTCTTGCTTCGTGTAATCGGTCAGCTGACTCAGCGACTTAACTCTGTTTCGTGGCTTCCCCCGCTTGAAGTATGGCAAGGAAGTTCTCTGCCTTATGGACTCATGCTCACTAGTCAAATAATCATTTTAGCTGTCATGATACGCATAACACGCAAACACGCGGCGGATTGCGTTCAAAAGAATCCAATCAAGGGTAAATGGCTGCTGACTTTGGGAGCATTGTATTTTTTCAGCATGTCAGCTCGGCTTGTAATAGGTTTTGCGAATCTTTCCACGCTTCCATGGTTTCATAAGTCACTTCCCGCCTTTTTCCATCTGGTGTTGGCTACTTTTGTCTTGTCACTTGCGGCATTCCACATGGATTGGATATGCAAGAATAATAAACTCGATGTGAGTGAGGGTTTGCAATGAATGAAAAGACGATGAATTATTTGATTTATCCTGCCGTTGTTTCATTGGCTGTCGGAATATATGCATTTTCAAGCGGTCATGGAGGCAATCTTCTCATCAGTGCCTTCGGAGCAGTTGTGCTTGGAGCAATGTTGATTGCAGTGTTTGAACAAATCGTACCTTATCAACTGAAGTGGCGACCAAGGCCACAAGATGTGAAAGATGATTTACTCTACACAATCTTTATACAAATTGCAGTCCCCAAGCTGTTGGGCTTTTTCATAGTATTATTGCTTGCAGATCAGGTTGGCCCGCACGCGCCGTTTGCCGGAATTTGGCCGCGCAATTGGCCTGTCCCGGCACAGGCATTATTGTTGATTGCTAGCGCTGACTTCATGCGCTACTGGCTACATCGCCTGTCACATACTGCACCAGTTATGTGGCGACTGCATGCGGTGCATCATTCGACCGACCGGCTCTATTGGCTCAATACCAGCCGCTTTCATCCTATCGAAAAAATATTCCATTTCACACTGGATTCGTTGCCATTCATTTTGATGGGTGTTGATCCACATGTGATTGGATTCTGGTTTGTGTTGTATTCGGTTAACGGTTTCTTCCAGCATTCAAATATTCGGTTACGGTTTGGTTTGCTGAGTGGCATATTTAGCACAGCAGAACTGCATCGCTGGCACCACTCGCAGAACCCAGCCGAATCAAATTCGAACTACGCCAATGCATTCATAATCTGGGACCGTCTCTTTGGCACATACTCTCGTCCCACTAGCGAAGTGGGTACGCTGGGGCTATTGAATCCTGAATACCCTATGGGCATCATTCAACAAATGAAGGCTCCGTTTGTAAATGAGCTCTATAGACACAATGCATCTTCGCAACAGAAAATAAATGATTGAAAACTTGCTGGTACATGTTCTCATGTTTGGGATACGTTATACGTATTGGCGCAACTTGGTCAAATCTGCAAAAAACCCGCTTGACGTTCAGGAAAAGGTGCTGCAGGCAATACTGCGAGATAACCTAAGTACACAGTATGGAAGGACTCACAACTTCGATAAAATCTCGTCATACCATCAGTTCGCGAAACAGGTTCCCGTTATTACTTATGAAATATTGCGGCCGTATGTGGTAAATCAACTTAGTAGCGGCATACCAGCACTTACTGCTGAACAGCCTGTCATGTATGCGACTAGCAGTGGTACAACGGGCGAGCCAAAATACGTGCCTGTCGTACGCGAAGAGCTTAAGCGGCAAAAGCGATATACAGCATTACTGACCTATTCCCAGTATGCATTTAATCCTCTCGCGTTCAGCGGCAAAATCTGGGTAATGGCTGCATCTGCCGTGGAAGGTCGCTTCGAGAATGGAATCCCTTGGGGCTCAGCTTCTGGATTTTTGTATGCCAGCATGTCGCCAACAATTGCCAACAAATATTTGATTCCTCCTGAGGTCTTTGCGATAAAAGATAATTCACTGAAATACGATTTGATCCTGCGTCTGGCGCTTGCCGAAAATAATATCACCTATTTCAGCGCGGCAAATCCAACCACGTTGCTGCGATTATGTGCATTGGCAAACCAACAGGGCGACGTGCTGACGGAGGATATAGAACTCGGGAGATTTAGCCGGGAAGCAGAACTGGAACGTGATGTGAGGAAAGCAATTCAAAAAATGCTGAAGCCAAACCCCAATAGAGCGGCTGAATTGCGGAGAGTATTTAATTCCGACCGGGTAGCTACATTCAGCGACCTATGGCCACACATTCGGCTTGTTTCCACTTGGACGGGTGGAAATTGCAGCGTGACCGCACGATCAGCCAGAACGCAACTTTCTACCGGGACACAGATGGTCGAACTAGGTTATCTATCCAGTGAATTCTGCGGAACGCTTACAGTGGATTGCAACTTGCCTGCAGGTCTGCCAACCATCAGCAATTATTTTTTCGAATTTATAGAGCCAGATGAATGGGATGCCGGAAGTCGCAAGTTTCGCCTCATTCATCAGCTAGAAGCTGGGCAGGACTATTACTTGGTCATCACCACACCATCAGGTCTTTACCGTTATTTTATCAATGATATCGTCCATGCAGAGGGGGTCTATCACAACACTCCATTGATCCGATTTGTACAAAAAGGCAAAGGCGTCACTAATATTACCGGTGAGAAACTTTATGAGAGCCAGCTAACTGAAGCGATGTCCGGAGCAGAGAAGCACCTCGACTTTCATCCGGATTTCTATCTTATGCTGGCTGACGTGGAACGGCAGACCTACCATTTATATTTGGAAGTGAATGGCATGATGGAAAACACGGCAGAACTTGCAACATATTTAGATAATGCACTCTCCGACTTGAATATTGAGTATCGTACAAAACGTGAAAGTGGCAGGCTTCATCCGCTTGAGGTCATTTTGTTAAAGCAGGGGGCAGGCGAAAAGTATCGCGCACATTGTATTCAATCTGGCCAGAAGGATGGGCAGTTTAAAATGGTGACCTTGCAATATGCCCATCAATGCCGGTTCCCATTTCAAACCACACAATTGGTAACTGTAGCGATATGAAAATCGAACGATTGGAGGCGATTTGTCTTGAAATTCCATTCAAAACAAACTTTAAACATGCTTCGGCTGATCGCGCTAAGACTGCAAGTGTCTGGATAGAAGCCTGCTCGAATCATGGCGCGTTGATAGGCTATGGTGAAGGGTGTCCCAGAGAATATGTGACTGGCGAAAATATGAAATCCGCATTTGATTGGATCAACCGATATAAATCTACCATAGTCAATGATATTACAAATCTGGAATCGCTAAAGGCTTGGGTAGTGAAACAGGAGCAAGTGATTGATAAGGATCCTGCGGCTTGGTGCGCAATCGAGCTTGCGTTACTGGATTTGTTGGGTAAAAGTGAAGGCCTCTCGCTTGAGTCGCTGCTGTCATTGCCACCTACCCCTCCCGTTCTCAAATATTCGGCAGTATTGGGTGACAATGATTTGGCTGTATTTTCAAAGCAGGTCTCAAATTACGTGAGTGTCGGATTTCGGGATTTCAAGATCAAGCTTTCAGGCGACCTTGAAAGAGACTTGAAAAAAATTGAGTGCCTGCTTGGTACTGGGGAACCGGTGAGAATCCGTGGTGATGCAAACAACCTTTGGCGCAACCCGTTAGATGTGATCAACTACATTGACCAGTTAGGCCAGCCCTTTTGGGCAATCGAAGAGCCGCTTGTTTCGCGAGATTTTTCGGGATTGTCAAAAGTTGCTTATCGCACAGGGATAAAAATTATTCTTGATGAAAGCTTTACTTGCGCGCAGGATATTCATGACATCAAAGATATGGCTAACCATTTTGTTCTTAATTTTCGCGTATCAAAACTGGGCGGCTTAATTCGATCCATTGCTCTCCTGAAAATTGCACGTTCTTTTGGGTTGCCGTTGATTATAGGTGCGCATGTCGGCGAAACCAGCGTTCTTTCTCGCGCCGGCATTACTTTAGCATCGGCGGCTGGTGATGCCACAGTTGCGAGGGAAGGTGCATTTGGCACTCATTTGCTCGAACATGATGTATGCGAACCTCCCGTTATGTTTGGTAACGGTGGAATGTTGCGTCCTGAAGAATGGCATTTTCAAAATGCTGCGGGGAATGGCCTTGAGATAAGGACGGAATGATCAACATATAAATAACAAACTTCAATAATCCACAGCGAAATCTACACCCAATCCTTGGGCACTAAAAATTTCTCATACAACTCCGCCTCATGTGATCCTTTCTCTGGGTGCCAGTCATAGCGCCACTTCACCAGCGGTGGCATGGATAGCAGAATAGATTCGATACGGCCATTGCTTTGCAGTCCGAAGATAGTGCCACGGTCTATTACCAGATTGAATTCGACATAACGTCCGCGCCGATAAAGCTGGAAATCACGTTCACGTTCACCGTAAGGCGTGTCTTTGCGGCGTTCCAGGATAGGCACATAGGCGGAAATAAAGTGGTTTCCCACGCTTTGTTGAATGGCAAAAGCAGTCGCAAAATTCGGCTCGCTCAAGTCGTCGAAAAAGATACCACCCACACCACGCGTTTCGTTGCGATGCTTGAGAAAGAAATATTCATCGCACCACTTTTTATATTTTGGGAAGAGATGATCGCCAAACGGGGTCAGCGCGCTCTGGCAAGTCTGATGGAAATGAATGGCATCGTCCTCAAAACCATAATAGGGTGTTAAATCCATTCCGCCGCCAAACCAGAATGCGATTTCACCATTAGCTTTTTTTGCCATGAACATACGCACATTCATATGTACGGTGGGTGCATAAGGGTTACGCGGGTGGAATACCAAGGACACGCCCATTGCCTCCCATGTACACCCTGCCAATTCCGGACGATGTGCCGTAGCGGATGGAGGCATTTTGTCGCCCGTTACATGAGAGAATGCCACCCCGCCGCGTTCCAGGACATTTCCTTCTTCGAGGATGCAGCTTCGTCCGCCACCCCCTTCCGGGCGATCCCAACTGTCACGCCGAAATTTATTGCCGTCCACCTGTTCCAAACGAGCCACAATTGTGTCTTGCAACTCGAACAAGAATTTTTTGACTGAGGCACTATCCATGCTTTCTCCGATTAGTTTCGTATTTATTTGCGGGTGAGCTATGACTCACCCAGACGCGCATTCCTCGAGCCTTTTACCGATGCGGCATCGCACGGTTGTATGCGGGAATAGCTCAGATATTCTGTGAATTAGAAATCGTAGCTTTCTGAATAGGTCGTTATTTCTTTAGTAACGTGATAACCAATATCGCGGCGCATCTGGCAGCCCTCGAAATGAATATTCTCGGCAATCTGATAAGCACGGCGCTGTGCAATTTTCACGCTATCGCCCAACGCTGTAACGCACAACACACGTCCTCCGCTGGTGACTACCTGGCAATTCTGCATTCTGGTGCCAGCATGAAACACATGTGCGTCTTCCTGTGCTTTGGGCAGGCCGTTAATGACATCGCCTTTTCGCGGCGTGTCGGGATAGTTGGCGGCGGCCAGTACCACACCGAGCGCAGCGCGCCTATCCCATTCCGCCTCCACCTTATTCAAGGTGCCGTTGACTGCGTGTTCCAGTAGCGTCAGCAGATCACTCTTCAAGCGCAACATGATAGGCTGGGTTTCTGGATCGCCCATGCGGCAATTAAACTCTAGCACCTTGTAATTATTTTGTGGGTCTATCATCAGGCCGGCATATAGAAAACCGGTGTAAGAGTTCCCTTCTTTTTCCATACCCTGCACCACTGGCAGTATCGCCTCGCGCAACACGCGCGCATGCAGTTCCGGTGTCACCACCGGTGCAGGAGAGTATGCGCCCATGCCGCCGGTGTTGGGCCCATTATCGCCATCCAGTAGCCGTTTATGATCCTGGCTAGTTGCCAGTGGTAGCACATGTTTGCCATCCACCATGACGATGAAACTGGCTTCCTCCCCGACCAGAAATTCTTCGATTATCACGCGCGCGCCAGCATCACCCAATTTATTGTCTGCCAGCATCATGGTTATGGCTTCATAAGCTTCCGGCACAGTCATGGCTACGACCACGCCCTTGCCTGCAGCCAAACCATCAGCCTTGATTACAATGGGTGCACCTTGTTTTTCCACGTAAGCACACGCATCCGCTACCTTGCTGAAAGTCTGAGAAACCGCAGTGGGAATATGGTGGCGCAGCATGAAATTTTTGGCGAAATCTTTTGAGCTTTCCAGTTGTGCCGCAGCTTTAGTTGGGCCGAAAATTTTCAACCCGGCGGCACGAAAGTCATCCACGATGCCAGCTGCCAGAGGAACTTCCGGGCCGACTACGGTAAGGTGGATTTGCTCGCGTTGTGCAAATGCAATGAGATCGGAAATAGCGGTGATGGCAATATTCTCCACGCCGTTTTCAAGTGCCGTACCGGCATTGCCTGGCGCGACGAACACCCGCTGCACTTTGATGGCTTGCGCCAGACGCCATGCCAGCGCATGTTCTCGACCACCGCTCCCAATAACCAGAACTTTCATAACATAACCCCAAGTTTGATACAGCGATCACAAAGCAAAAAACTTGGAGCAAGTAAGCGGGTTTGTGTCTCTGTGGTTAAAGCGTTTAATGTCTGAAATGTCGATAACCCGTAAACACCATCACCAGCCCATGTTCATCCGCTGCTGCAATAACTTCCTCATCGCGCATGCTGCCACCGGGCTGGATGACTGCTTTCGCGCCTGCTTCGGCCAGCACGTCTACGCCATCCCGAAACGGGAAGAAGGCATCTGACGCGACGACTGAATCAACCAGGCTGCAAGTCGCATTCTGTGCCTTGATGGTGGCTATACGAGTGCTATCTACCCTGCTCATTTGCCCGGCACCTACGCCTAGCGTGCGTCCATCTTTGCAGAACACGATGGCATTTGATTTCACATACTTGGCCACGCGCCAGGCGAACAGCAGGTCCTTTAGCTGTTCAGCACTCGGCTGTTTTTTAGATACAACGCGTAATTGCTCGGCTTGTACCTCTAAAGTATCAGGTGATTGCACCAGTAAGCCGCCATTCACTCGCTTAACATCATATTGATTGTGCGACTTGGACAGTGGCACGGTGAGCAGGCGCACATTGTGTTTTGCTGTCACGACCTGTCGTGCTGCTTCAGTCATGGAAGGTGCAATAATTACTTCAACAAATTGATTGGCTGTAATAGCCGTTGCGGTTTCTGCATCCAGCTCGCGGTTAAAAGCGATGATGCCACCGAATGCGGAGGTGGGATCCGTTTTATAAGCTAACTGGTAGGCATTGAGTGGTGCATCGGCAATCGCAACGCCGCAAGGATTGGCGTGCTTGACGATGACGCAGGCGGGTTGATCAAATGTCTTGACACATTCCCACGCCGCATCGGCATCGCCAATGTTGTTATAGGACAGCTCTTTACCCTGCAATTGCGTGTAATCGGCAATGCCGCCAGGCACCGCATTCAGGTCACGGTAGAAGGCTGCATTTTGATGTGGATTTTCGCCGTAGCGCATGTCCTGCACTTTGGTAAAGTTGAAGTTAATTTGTGTCGGATACTCGCAGCGTGTGCCGTCGGCTTGGACTGTAGTAAGGTAATTGCTGATCGCGCTGTCGTACGCGGCAGTGTGCGAGAAAGCTTTTTTCGCCAGATCAAAACGCGTGGCGCTGGAAACCGCGCCGCCATTAGCGTGCATTTCGGTCAGAATGGTGCTGTAATCGTTTGCGTCGGTGACAATGGCTACATGTTGATGATTCTTCGCTGCGGCGCGCACCATAGTCGGTCCGCCAATGTCGATGTTCTCGATGGCATCTGTCAGCGAGCAATCGGGTTTGGCAACAGTCGCGCCGAACGGATACAAATTCACTACTACCAGATCAATGTTCGGAATGCTGTACTTCTCCAGTGTGGCGACATGTTCTGGCAGATCCCGTCGCGCCAGAATTCCGGCATGGACTTTCGGTTGCAGCGTCTTTACGCGTCCATCCAGCATCTCGGGGAAGCCAGTGTAATCGGCCACTTCCGTAACTGGAATGCCGTTGTCGGCGAGTATCTTGGCCGTGCCGCCAGTGGACAGAATGGTAACGCCTAGTTGATGCAAACCCTTGGCGAATTCCAGCACGCCGGTTTTGTCTGACACACTAATGAGGGCTTGTTTGATTGCTGCCATAGTTAATTTTTCTTTTCGTTCGTTTTAACCAGTCGAGACCTTTGAACAGACTTTTGTTCGGATCGGGTATTGGGCCGCAAGTTCGAAGTTTCGCTTGGAGTACTATGTTGCTGAATTTTCTTGCGTAATGTATTGCGGTTAAGGCCTAATAATTCGGCTGCTCGCGTCTGGTTGCCGCCCGCATGGTGTAGAACGGCTTCGATTAAGGGCTTCTCAACACAATTCATCACCATGTCATACACTGCACACGAAGGATTTTCGCCATCGAGATCCTTGAAATAATCGCCCACTGCCTTGCGTATATATTTTGCGACGTCGTTTTCGCCTAACAAACAATCATCTTCGTGTGTCATGCAGCCAGCTCCTCAACGTACTGTAGGCGTTCGCCGCCCTGTAATTGCCCATCAAAAAAATCATTTACCGCCATTAATTGCTCTGCGCTGCTTTCCAGTTGATTCATATGATGGCGAAAATGTGCAGAACCGATCAGCCCTTTGGTGTACCAGGAGATATGTTTGCGCGCCACGCGTAAACCCGTGTGCTCACCATAGAACGCGTAAAGTTCATATACATGCTTAAGCAGCACGCGATGTACTTCGTCCACTTGCGGTGCGGGTAAATGGGTGCCGGTCTTGATGAAATGCTCAATCTCACGAAACAACCACGGACGCCCTTGTGCTGCGCGCCCGATCATCACGGCATCCGCGCCAGTCTGCTGTAAAACATAGCGGGCTTTTTCCGGAGTGGTGATATCGCCGTTAGCGATAATAGGGATGTTGACGTTGGCTTTCACCGCAGTGATTGTGTCATATTCAGCATCGCCGGTGTAAGCGCAAGCACGAGTCCGCCCGTGAATGGCGAGCGCCTGAATACCGCTTGCCTCGGCGATTTGGGCGATACGAATTGCATTACGATTTTGCTTATCCCAGCCGGTACGTATTTTAAGCGTCACCGGCACGGCTACCGCACCGACCACTGCCTCCAATATTCGCGCTACCAGCACTTCATCCTGCAACAGTGCGGAACCGGCCATCACGTTGCAAATTTTTTTCGCCGGACAACCCATGTTTATGTCGATGATCTGTGCACCCTCATCCACATTATATTGAGCGGCCCGCGCCAACATTTTGGGGTCGGCACCGACAATCTGCACCGAGATGGGATCGACTTCGCCCTCGTGATTGGCGCGTCGCTTGGTCTTCTCGGATCCGTAGAGCAGAGAATTGGAAGACACCATCTCGCTCACCGCCATGCCTGCGCCCATACTTTTGCACAGCATGCGAAACGGACGATCGGTCACCCCCGCCATAGGGGCAACGATAAGGTTGTTTTTGAGGAGATAGGGGCCGATGCGCATGACGTTTTCCGAAAGGAGGTAGATTATAAATTAATCAAACGCCTCGTGCTATCATCACTCGTCCAGAAGTGAAAAAATATTTTAGCAATGACATTCGACGTCCTGATAATAGGCGGCGGTCTGGTTGGTGCCAGTCTGGCCGCAGCGCTTAAATCCAGCGGATTAAATATGGCTCTGGTGGAAACCCAGCCCACCGCCCCGCCAACTAATAATGAAGGCTGGGACAATCGCATTTATGCGATCAGTCCCGGCGGCGCTGCCTTTCTTACGCAGTGTGATGCCTGGCAACAACTGGATATGAAACGCGTGCAGCCGGTCGAAACCATGCACGTGTTTGGCGATGATGGCACGGAACTTGATTTCAGTGCATATCAACTGGGCGAGCCGGAGTTGGCGTTTATCCTGGAAAATCGTCAGCTACAGCAAGTGCTGTGGCAAGGGTTACAAGAGCAGGACAATCTAACGCTTTTTCACCCAGCTCGTTGTGCCAGTCTGGTCTGGCATGATGATGCCGCGCATCTTCAGCTGGAAGACGGGCGGATGCTCAAGGCAAAGCTGGTGGTCGGCGCGGATGGGGGGAACTCCTGGGTGCGACAACAGGCCGGTATCGTGGCACCGCCCACACTTTATAATCAGCATGGCGTAGTTGCGAATTTCACCGTCGAGAACGCACACCGCTCCACGGCCTTTCAATGGTTTCAGCCGGACGGCATTCTCGCCTTACTGCCTTTGCCGCAGCAGAGGGTTTCAATGGTATGGTCGGTAAGTTCGGAAAAATCAGAAGTCTTGCTGCAACTGTCGCATGAAGAGCTATGTGCACAAGTTGCTGAAGCCTCGCACCACACCCTGGGCGAACTGCGATTGGTCACCCCGCCCGCCGCTTTCCCGTTGCGTTTGTTGAGCCTGCCACAAATCATCAAACCACGTCTGGCGCTGGTGGGCGATGCCGCGCACAACATACACCCTCTTGCCGGGCAGGGCGTCAATCTGGGCTTCCGCGATGCACGCCAGCTAGCGCAAGTGTTGCTACAACGTGATGCACAACAAGACTGCGGTAACATACATCTGTTGCGTCGTTATGAGCGCGCGCGCAAGGAAGATATCCTCTCCATGCAGCTCACCACTGATGTGCTGCAAAAACTGTTCAATAATAGCAATCCGCTGCTGCGCGTCGCGCGCAACGTCGGCCTCGCGGCTACCAATCGGATTGTGCCGCTGAAAAAAATGCTCGCGCGTCACGCACTCAATTAACTTAATTCAGGAATTCATCATGATTAAATTGCTTCTGGTACTGCTTATCTCGTTTTCATTTTCTTATGCTCATGCTGATGATGCAGCCAAGGTCAAAGACCTTCTGCAAAAGCAATATCCACAGCTTGGCAAGATTGATAAAACCAACAATGCCAATATTCTTGGCTTGTATGAAGTGGTGGCGCAAGGCCAGCTTTTTTATACCGATGAACAAGCACGGTATCTCATCAGCGGTAACATTATTGATCTGAAGACCATGAGCAATCTAACAGAGGAGCGCTCACGCAAATTGCTCGCGATAGACTTCAACAGCCTACCCTTCGATCTTGCAATAAAAAGAGTAAAAGGTAACGGTAAACGGAAGATGGCATATTTTAGCGATCCGAATTGCGGCTTCTGCAAAAAGCTGGAAGCCGAGTTGAAGAATGTGGACAACGTTACCCTGTATCTATTCATGCTATCCATATTCCAAGGTTCCGACAAAAAGGTAGAAGGTGTTTGGTGCAGCAAGGATCAGGTTAAAGCGTGGGACAATTTGATGCTGAACAACGTGTCGCCACCTGTGGGAAAATGCAACGCCCCTACCGCGAAATTAATGGAACTAAGCCAAAAATTAAACATAAATGGCACCCCGGCGCTGTTTTTTACTGATGGTGTTCTGGTTTCCGGATTCAGACCTGCTGCAGTATTGGAAAAATCCTTGAATAGCAACTTGAGTCGCTGATTATTCTTGCATTGTTCCCCGTTTGACTGAATGGTGATGTCTTTGTAGGTAAGGGTTGGCCGGTCAGATAGTGGCGGGAAAGACGAGCCCTCATTTTAACTACAAGAAAAACGATGGGCAGATTTAATAAATTCAATCGAGTCTGACCCTTGGCACTCATGACCTTTTAGGCGTCGTGCACTTTCGGCGCTTGTGAAAATTGGGGGGATTTATAGAGGTGCCCTTAACGTGCCCCCTGAACAAGTCACATTCGCCATCAACCAAATGAACCGTCGGCCCAAAAAATGCCTGGACTGGAAAACTCCGCATGAGGTATTCTTTGGACAACCCGGCACATGGGCGAAGCCAGCACTGAATGTCCAACTTCGACTGTTAATCCAAGAGTTTAATTCAAAGAAAATTAGATTGTTAAGACAATTTATACCCGTTCGGGTTGATGAGCCAATAGAACAGGCTATAATAACTTTTTTCTTAAGTATCCAACGACTACAAACTCATGGCAAACGACGACAAACTCACACCTAGTAAAGACGACCAGACTAATCCTACTATCGACAAGTCATCATCCCGTAAAGACATGCCCCTGATTCCAATGGCCGACTGGGATATTGATGACAATCCCCCTTTGGTTCCCGATTATCCCGATGTTCCCAAGGCTCTTAACGAGAACCCAAATCTCGTTGCTGACCCCAGAAATTATCCAAAGAAAAAACCGGTTAAGCGTGAAACCCACCCTTCTGGGTGGACAGATATGTCGCATATTTTGCCACCGGAAATACACCCCTTATATAAAAAAGCATGGCTCGGCGCGCTTGAGCTGAATAACCGGGTGGTTATGGCGCCGATGACCCGCAGCCGGGCTGCGCTAGGCAACGTACCGAATGCCATGAATGCAACTTACTACTCTCAACGCTGTGGCGCCGGACTGATAATTTCAGAACCGACTCAAGTTTCTGATCAGGGGATTGGTTATCCGGGTACACCGGGCATTTCCACTCGCGAACAGATTGATGGCTGGAAATTGGTAACTGCCCACATTCGCAGAACGGGGGGCAGGATTTTTATGAACTTGTCACATGTTGGTCGAATTTCACATCCATCGCTGCAGCCATTCCAAAGTGTGCCAGTTGCCCCTTCTGCTATTCAGCCGGCAGGGGAAGTTTTTACGCCAAAAGGAATGGAGCCCTTCGTTGTACCTCGCGCGCTAGAAGTTGCAGAGATGTCGAGTATTGCCGAGCAATATAAGCAAGCTGCGCGGAATGCTGAAGAGGCATGGCTAGACGGCATAGAAATTGATGCCGCGAATGGATATCTGCTCGACCAATTTTTGCGAGATAGTACGAATCAACGGACAGACGAGTACGGTGGCTCAATCGAGAACCGCAGCCGCTTGCTGTTTGAAGTAATTAAGGCGGTATGCAGTGTGTATCCATCTCAAAAAGTTGGCGTCCGTCTGTCCCCAGTCAATCCATTAAACGACATTTCCGACTCAACACCGCAAGAGACATTCGAATACGTAGTCGAACAGTTGAATCGTTTCGATCTGGCGTATATACATGTAGTTGAGGAACATCCTTCGACATTCGATTTTCAGCGCTTACGGACCTTGTTCAGAGGCAAATACATAGCCAATGGCGGTTACGATGCAGCGCGTGCCGAGGCAGCGATTGTTGGGAAGACCGCTGACTTTGTGTCATTCGGTGCTCTCTTCATCGCCAACCCAGATTTACCATTGCGGTTACGGGAACGAAGAGATTACAACGCACCAGATATCGCAACGTTCTATGGCGGCGAAGCTGCTGGCTACATCGATTACCCGTCGCTATCATATTAGAGGCGCCGTACATGGTGAATTGTGCTTAGCAACAATAAGCACAATTCACCATAAAATGGAGTGGTTTTTTAATGTTGGGCTCTTGGCAGCCTGTCGGACTTAAATTTTCGATACGATTCTTTAAGGCCGACGGCTGCTAGCATTAAGCGTCCCTGATGATAGGGGAAAACTTAGGGGAGTTGTGAGTGCGTGGATGGAAACACGGATTTTAAGGCTCCAGCTCAACTTGGCAATTGACTATTCTTCAAGCAAATGAATTCGATAAAGACAAAAGCAAATTTTATAAAAAAAATTGTCATTGTGGCGATAACTTTAATCGCTCTCTGCACTGCTTATCTGTGGGTTGCTTTAACCTGGAGCTATTCAACCGGTGAACGAACTGGATATGTTCAAAAGTTTTCAAAAAAAGGGTGGGTCTGTAAAACATGGGAAGGTGAATTAAGCATGATGTTTCTTCCTGGTCAAGTACCTGAGAAATTCCTATTCTCTGTAAGAGATGAAGCCGTTGCAGGCAAGCTCAATCGAAGTCTCGGTAAAAAAGTGAGTCTCGATTACGATCAACACAAAGGACTTCCGACAAGTTGTTTTGGTGACACGGAGTTTTTTGTTTTCGATGTCAAAACTATAGAATAGCTTCAGATTGGCACCTTGTAGGAGTGCATCATTGAAAAACAAGGAAAATTTATAAATAGTCAACGCTGAAATAAACATAACTCGTTGATGTAATGTTGTATTATGTTGTTTTTATGCTATAATTTCGTCCAGTTTTAAAGGCGGATTCAAGTTCGAAGTGCAACTGCCTTTGCTGAAGCAGCATAGCGCCTAGTCTTGTTAAGGGCACTTCTATAAATCCCCCCAATTTTCACAAGCGCCGAAAGTTTACTACGCCTAAAATAGGCACAGCCATTCGACGACCCCCACCCCGTGCAAAACGGCCTGTTTGACCTTCAAAACCGTTACGCCGGCCTCTGAAGCAGGCGACCCGCTGGAGCGGCTCAACGCCGTCATTGACTGGGAGATGTTTCGCTCCATTCTCTCCCGCATCGACCCCACTGAGCGCAAAAGCGCAGCCGGACGCAAGCCTACCTACCGTGTGCTCATATTCAAGATGCTCATCCTTCAACGCCTGCATGGATTGTCCGACGAGCGCCTGCAATACCCAGTCAGCGACCGCCTGTCTTTCATGCGTTTCCTCGATCTTGATCTGGCAGGCAACATACCCGATGCCCGCACCGTGTGGGCATTCCGTAAAGCACTCAATGAGACGCTGATTCGTTTGAAGTGTTGGACTTCGACAAGATCGGTTCGCCTGTCGCGCAGGCAATGGCAAAAAGGGGGGATGACCACTCAAAATAGCCGACATTGGCTGGGGGAAATGAACAAACCGCCGTAGATTTTGTAAGTCTCACCGGAACATCATCAAAAAAAGAAATTTGATGACGGCGGGTGAGAATTTATGGGATTTATAGAAGTGCCCTTAATGTCGCGGCCTGAGATCAGTGGGTGACAAATAGTAAAGACGGGCATGTTTCCGCTTAGGGTTGAAAAGGTATCAATTTTCTCGGTTATCTTCTTTGATTGCCTGCGTTGTCTGAACAGTCCTCCTTACAACTCATGGATGCCGATGATGCGATCCAAGTTTACGCGAATGTCACAGTTGGCCGGATTGCTAGGCCGTAGATATGAGCCATGGGTTTCGTGGGTTCACTATGCACTGTTTAATCTCGACGTCCAGACGGACGCTCTCTCGCCTTTTCGGACTTCATTTTTCCAGCTTATCTCGATCTGGGTTGAATAGATTTGGATGTATTACGCTATACTTCACAAATTAATTCTCTCCTGCATCAGATAGGGACATGTTTAATTATCGAATTATAAATAGGGGGTTGCAAGTGAATAAAGAAACAGGACTGATATTTTTTGTAGCAATCATCCTCACCGCGTGTGGCAGCGTACCTCCACGCAAAGAAGAAATGCGCAGTTCACCCGCTCCCGTAATCGAAGCACAACCTACATCGGCTACCCCGATTGCCCAACCCAATCGTGGCGGATATTTGGAAGGTGACAGCCCTGGTACTGATGCGCCCGCTAATTTGGATACCATCCCCAACGCAGTACCACGTGCTGAACCGTTGCACCGTTTTGCTAACAGCCCATATACCGCTTTAGGAAAGACGTACACACCTTTAACTGCGCCTGGCAAATTTACAGAGCAAGGTATTGCTTCCTGGTATGGTAAGAAATTCCATGGTAAGCGCACCGCTAGCGGTGAGATATATGATATGTATGGCATGACTGCCGCCCACCCTACATTGCCTGTACCCAGTTACGCGCGCGTAACTAACCTTAGTAACAAAAAATCGGTAGTGGTGCGAGTAAATGACCGAGGTCCATTTCTGCGTGAGCGCATCATTGACCTATCTTATGTCGCCGCACATAAACTTGGTATTTTAAATATGGGCAGTGCTGAAGTGTTGGTGGAAGTAGAAAACTTGGTGGCAGACAGCAATCTCCAGCCTATAGAAATAACGGATTCGGTAATTGTTACCCCCTTGAAGCCAGCAACTGCAATATCTGTTTCAAGCGAACCGGTAGCGAGTGGCAATGTGTATCTGCAATTGGGTGCTTTCCGGTCACAGCAGGGCGCAGAAAGTTTTCTTGGACGTATGAATATTGAATTTGAGGGTAGCGGTAAAAGCGTCGAGTTGTACCAGAAGGAAGATGGTATGGTGCGCGTTCATATTGGCCCCTATTCTACACAGGATGAGGCGCGCGCTATCGCAGAAAAGTTACAATCGCGTTTGGGCTTTAAACCTTTTGTGGTTCTTCATTGAATAAGGGGCGAAATTTAATTATTGAGTGCGCCGAATATTACTCAGTTAATGAATATATTGCATTTTTATTGTACAAAGTTTATTAAAGCCCGTAATTTAGTGTTGGTATTTACTGCGCAATTTCAGCAGACTCAACTACCACTTTATATAATTGTGCTTCTTGCGCCGAGGCCACTTTTACCCTAACTGGAATTTGGTTACGTTTACCTGGGGCTAGGCCATCGGTAATCTGCATTGGTGCACTTTGTGTTACAGCACGGCCAGTTTTCGCATCGTATTTCACCACTCGCACTTGCACGCGGGCAATTGGTATGGCGGTGTTATTTTGCACAACCGCATACAAGTTACCAGAATTGTCCGCTTGCACACCTGCTTGAATATACTTAGCTGGGTTGCGTGGTAAATCTAAACGTACGCCACGTGCTGAAGCGTCTTTACCAATATCAGAATTCGAATCCGCTGCGATTTGGTAATGCTGTAAAGCAATATCAGTTTGGCTGCGACTTTCCGCAAGTTGACCAAGTAATGCATGTCCAGGCGCGGTCGGTAATAATTCGTTGGCACGTTTAAGATAAGGCTCGGCTTCAGCCTTTTTTCCCATATTAAATAGTGTGATGCCGCTTTGTATGTATGGCTTAAAGTAGTCCGGTTGCAATTTTATGGCTTTGTCGTAATAGCTCAAAGCCTCTTGTGGCTTTTTTTCTGATAGCGCAATATCGCCCAATAGTTCCTGAAAGTGCGCCTCACGTGGCTCACCTGCAATGGCTTGTTTGGCAAAGGCGGTGGCTTTTGCAGTATCTTTTGCCGCCAGTGCCTTTACGCCATCGTCATAAGCTTTATAAGCGGCTCTGCTAGCCTTAAGCTTACCGACCTTTTGTGCATAAATTTCTTTGCCCCATTCACCGCCCGCGCCTAGTCTTGCCAGCGTTACTTTGTTAGCGGCTACGCGTTCAGGTGAAGGAGGATGGCTAGCAAATAAACCATCAATAAAACCACTTTTACGATCAGCACTTAAACGCACAAAAGTTTCCTGCAAAGTGACCGCTGCCGTTGGGTCATAGCCCGCTTCTTTCATGTATTGCATGCCGTATAAATCTGATTCACTTTCAGCGTCACGCCCATACTTGCTAGTGGTAAGTTGCGCGCCTAACTGCGCCCCACCAACAATGAGGTTAGCGTAGTTGCTATTTTGAGTGCCAATTCCAATGGCAACCATCGCCCCTTGCATCAGCACGCCGCGTTCCATACTTTTTGCACCGTGGCGCGCCGCTGCATGCACCATTTCATGGCCCATGACAGCGGCTAGTTCGGCCTCACTATTTAGTTCATAAAGTAACCCACGATTAAAAGCTATTTTTCCGCCTGGCATTGCCCAGGCATTAGGTGTTGAGTCGTTGATAATTGCATATTCATAAGGCAATTTACGGTCAGAAACGGCAGCCAACTTGTCTCCCACGCTCTGTACATAGGCGGTGAGTTCAGGGTCTATGACATAGTCGCCACCTTGCGATTGGCGCGCGGGCGCGTAATTCTGTTTCCCAATTGAAATTTCCTGTGACTCTGAAACGAATTGAAATTCTCTTTTCTGGGTAACGGGATTCGTGCCGCAAGCAGAGATTAGTAGCGATAGTGACGCTACTAGCAATAAGGATAAAGATTTATTTTGATTTTGTGTGAACACGACGAGCTCCAATAAGTGTAATTAAAGCATGACGAAATAATATGGTAATTAGGGCAAAACGTAACTAAAGTTTAGCGTTTAAATAATTTTAAAGACGTTATCACTTTTATGATTACAGCGATACTCAATTTCTTTCAAATACATAGAAAATGGCGAATGTTCAGTCGTACCTTGCCATCCAGGTAAAATATTGGGTCAAGTTGTTTGATTAATGACATGAAATAAGGGATTTAGTCGCTTGATCATTGCATTTAAGAAAGGATATCGAATTAACAAATTGAAATAGTAAATGCCTGTAAATTTATTATTTATCAGAAATTTTAACTAGTTATTATTTATATATTTTCACTGCTGTCCGGTTAAATGAATGGTCAAATCGCTGGAAGCCATGATTGACG
>NZ_CAKMLL010000072.1 GCF_927797785.1 Candidatus Nitrotoga sp. BS
TTTTACTCGCGCCTTGTCTTGTCTAGAAAATTGAATTTTTAGAGGCGCCCTAAATACTGCTAACTTAACCGTTTGTGGTGAGCCTGTCGAACCGCTGGTCACGGGCATAAAGCCCTTCGGCAAGGCTCTCCTGAGCGTAGCCGAAGGGCTCAGGGCGAACGGAATTTTGTTTAAGTGAACAGCATTGGGCTTGTACCAGAATTGCTTTATGAGTTACCGGATTTCAGCTTATCCGTCAGATGAGGCGCAATTACCTGGAGTAACTGCGCGAATACTTTGGGGTTACCTGCACAAATATTGCCGCTTTTGAGGAAGGTGTCGTTGCCTTGCATATCACCGACCAAACCGCCCGCTTCTGTAATCAGCAAACACCCTGCGGCAATGTCCCAAGAGTTAAGACCCAATTCAAAAAATCCATCATAGCGCCCCGCTGCAGTGTAGGCGAGATCAAGTGCGGCAGAGCCAGGCCGACGCAGGCCGGAGGTCTTTTGCATCATGTCACGCAGGATGTTCATATAGGCATCCAGAGATTCAAACTTGGTGTAAGGAAATCCGGTGCCAATCAGGCAGTCGGCCAGTTTGAGCCGCTTGCTTACGCGTAAACGGCGGTCATTGAGATAAGCGCCGCCGCCGCGCGTGGCAGTGAACAGGTCATTTTTGGTCGGGTCGTAGATGACTGCCTGGGTCAATACGCCATTGTGTTGCAATGCAATGGACACGGCGTATTGTTGAAATCCATGCAAGAAATTAGTGGTGCCATCGAGCGGGTCGATGATCCAAAGATATTCCGACTCGCCTTGGGCACCACTCTCTTCTGCTAGAATTGCGTGTTTTGGGTAGGCATCCAGTAAGGTGGTGATGATCGCCTGCTCGGCTGCGCGATCCACTTCGCTGACATAATCGGAGTGAGATTTTTTGGTGACAGTGAGGTGGTCAAGATTATTGGCAGCACGGTGGATCAAGTTGCCAGCGCGACGCGCGGCTTTCACCGCGATGGTGAGCATGGGATGCATAACGAACCTTTTTAATGAGCAGTCGGATTGTTCCGATTGCGTATTTTAGTGTGAATTGCACTTTGGATAAACCAGATACTTTAAATAATGTACGAGTGGTACTTAGTCATACCTCTCATCCAGGCAATATTGGCGCCGCTGCACGCGCGATGAAGACCATGGGGCTGCAGAGTTTATATTTGATTAATCCGAGACGTTTCCCTGACCAGCAAGCGGACGCGATGGCGGCTAACGCGGCAGATGTGCTGCAAAACGCAGTTGTGTGTGGCTCGTTGGACGAGGCGTTGCAAGGTGCGGTCTTGGTGGCAGGTATGTCGGCACGTGTCCGTGATATTTCGCAGGAAGTGCTCACGCCGCGCGCGGCGATGCCGCAAATGGTGCAGCAGGCAACTCAGCAACCCGTGGCACTTCTGTTCGGTACAGAAATATCTGGTTTGACCAATGATGAGTTGGCGCGCTGTCACTTCATGGTGCGCATTCCTGTCAGTCCGTCTTATACATCGCTTAATCTGGCTGCCGCAGTGCAACTGATTTGTTATGAGCTGCGCCTGGCTACAGAGCAGGAAGAATATGCCCCGCCCGAACTGAGTCCGGCACCGGCGGAGCAGGTAGAAAGATATTTCCGGCACTTGGAAGATACGCTTATAGAAATTGGTTTTTTACGGGAAAAGCAATCGACCAAGCTGATGCAGAAGTTGCGCCGTTTGTATGCGCGCGCTCGGTTGGAGCATGAGGAAGTTAACATTCTGCGTGGTATTTTGACGGTCACGACTGAATACCATACACAGCAAAAACTCGACCATCAAAAAAAGAAATTGAGTGAGTAAATTTAGGTGCCCTGATGTTTCAATCTATTAAAGAAGATATAGGCAGCGTATTTGCGCGCGATCCAGCGGCGCGCAGTGTATTTGAGGTAATAACCTGCTACCCGGGATTTCATGCGCGCTTGGTGCATCGCATAGCACATTGGTTTTGGTATGCAAAGATGAAATGGCTGGCACGCTTTTTGTCGCACGTGGGTCGTTTTTTGACTGGCATAGAGATACATCCGGGGGCAACCATCGGGCGGCGGTTTTTCATTGATCACGGCATGGGTGTGGTTATCGGCGAAACTGCTGAGATCGGTGATGATTGCACGTTGTATCACGGCGTAACGCTGGGCGGGACTTCATGGAAAGAGGGAAAGCGCCATCCCACGTTAGGTAATGGTGTCGTGGTTGGGGCTGGCGCCAAAATCCTGGGTCCAATTACCATCGGCGATAGTGCCAAAATAGGCTCCAATGCTGTGGTGGTGAAGAATGTACCGGCGGGAGCGACGGCTGCCGGGATTCCTGCGCGCATCCTGGATGAGGCTACAAAAAGGCCAGGTTTCAATGCTTATGGCATTAGTAATGACCAGAATGACCCCTTGGCTCAAGCTATTCACGGCTTATTAGGACATGGTGTGGTAGTAGATAAGCGCATCGATCTTATTCTGGAACAGCTAGAAAAAATGGGTGTAAGCATCGACGAAGAACGCGCCACCGCTGATAAGTTCGATCCCGGTTACCTGAATAGAATTGTTGACTAAGTTATTAGTTGACTAAATAAGTTGGGTATTCTATTATTCTGACCAAGGATTTTCGTAAGTTCAATTCACGTGATGATCCCGCAGAATGAAATGGCAGTGAAGCTCGAGAGTGTTTTGTATATGTCATTTATGGCCTAGATGAACAGGGTCTTTACATAATTGCACTGCTAAGAAAGCAGGTTAAGATAGTGCAGTTATTTATAAAATATAAAGTATTTAGAGCTGATTCACGTTGGCATGTGTAACAAATAAAATAATGCTGATCTTGTGCGATGTATATTCAGGGGGAAATCATGCGACTTACCACTAAAGGGCGTTTTGCTGTCATGGCGATGGCTGATCTGGCGTTGCATGGTGGATGCGGCCCGGTGACGCTATCTAGCATTAGTGAGCGCCAAAACATTTCACAGTCTTATCTTGAACAGTTGTTCGGTAAGTTGCGTAAACGCAATATTGTGATTGCAGTGCGCGGCCCGGGTGGTGGTTATAATTTGGCACGCCCAAGCGCGCAAATTTCAGTCGCCGATATCGTCGTGGCTGTAGATGAGTCGGTGGATGCTACCCGGTGTGGTGGTAAGGCTAATTGCCACGATGAGAAGCAATGCGTTACACATAATTTATGGATGGGGCTGAATGAAGCGTTGCATAGCTATATGGCGGGGGTAAGTTTGCAACAATTAGTCGACGATGCTGCCAAGCCCAAGTCCGAAGTTAAAACGGTAACCATTAGCAAAAGTATTACTAAGTCGGTGCTTGTTCCGGTGTGATCTAGACCTAACGTTTCATTAGACACATTCTTTGATCGATTGGTTTCTTGGGCAGTTTAATGACGATTTTTCACAGAAAACTATATTAGAGATTAGCGTTGAGATTTTTTTTGCCTTTCTCAATGCTCTATTTGGCTACTATTAGGAGTTTAAATAATGGCGATTACATTAACAGAAAGTGCGGCAAAACAGATCCAAACTCAACTCGCAAAGCGCGGAAAAGGCCTTGCTCTTCGTGTCGGCGTCAAAAAAGTTGGCTGCTCCGGCTATGCTTACACTTATGACTATGCCGATGAAGTTCTCGAAGGCGACCATATGTTTGAAGCGCATAACGCAAAGGTTGTGTTTAATGATTCGACCCTGTCATATATTAACGGCTCGCGTTTAGACTTTGTGACCGAAGGGCTTAAGCAGATGTTTAAATTTGAAAATCCAAATGTCGGCAGCATGTGCGGCTGCGGTGAAAGTTTTAACCTGACGGGTGAAGCGGCAAAGTCCATAGTTCAAAATTCATAGTAAGGTGTAACCGTTTAAAGGCCTTCCTAACCCATGGACAAGCTTTTTTCTTCGACCTTGATGATTTCTCGGAGGTAACACAATGAGTGCAACGCTACAAAACCTAGTCAATCAACCTTATAAACATGGTTTCGTCACTAGTATTGAGTCTGATGTCGCGCCGAAGGGGTTGACCACAGATACCATCCGGATGATTTCGGCCAAGAAAAAAGAACCAGAGTGGCTGCTTGAGTTCCGGCTCAAATCTTACGAAGCTTGGCTTAAGATGGATGAGCCTGCGTGGCCCAATGTTCATTATCCCAAGATCGATTTTCAAGCAATCAGCTATTATGCTGCGCCCAAGCAAAAGCCGAAATTGAAAAGCATGGATGAGGTCGATCCTGAATTGCTACGTACGTTCGAAAAGCTTGGCGTGCCGCTGCATGAGCGCATGGCGCTTGCGGGCGTTGCGGTCGATGTTATTTTTGACAGTGTATCGGTGGCGACTACTTACAAGGATAAGCTGGCCGAAGTTGGCATCATTTTCTGTTCAATGTCGGAGGCTGTGCTTGATCATCCCGAGCTGGTGAAGAAGTATCTAGGTACCGTGATACCGACCAGCGATAATTTTTATGCTGCGCTCAACTCGGCAGTATTTACCGACGGCTCGTTCTGCTACATCCCCAAGGGCGTTAAATGTCCAATGGATTTGTCGACCTATTTCCGCATCAATACTGAGGAGTCAGGTCAATTCGAGCGCACGTTGATCGTTGCTGAGGAGGGAGCGTCAGTTTCCTACCTTGAAGGCTGTACCGCGCCTGCGTTTAGCAGCAACCAGCTACATGCGGCCGTTGTGGAGCTCGTGGCACTTGATAATGCTGACATCAAGTATTCAACAGTGCAAAATTGGTATGCGGGTGATGAGAAAGGCATCGGTGGAATTTACAACTTCGTGACCAAGCGCGGCTTGGCCAAAGGCGTTAACTCGCGCATTTCATGGACCCAAGTTGAAACCGGATCGGCGATCACCTGGAAGTATCCTTCTTGTGTGTTACTTGGCGATAATTCGGTCGGTGAATTTTATTCCGTCGCGGTCACCAACCATTATCAGCAAGCCGATACAGGCACCAAAATGATACATATCGGCAAAAATACGCGCAGTACTATAGTCAGCAAAGGTATCTCTGCTGGCCATTCCAACAACAGTTACCGCGGATTGGTCAAGATTTCCCCAAGCGCCACTGGTGCACGCAATTATTCGCAATGTGACTCGATGTTGGTTGGCCACGAGTCCGGTGCTCACACCTTTCCTTACATCCAAGTAGCTAACAACAGTTCCCAAGTCGAACACGAGGCATCGACCTCGAAGATCGGTGAGGATCAGCTGTTTTACTTTGCACAGCGTGGCATCGACGCTGAGGCTGCAGTATCAATGATTATCAATGGATTCTGTAAAGACGTATTTCAACAATTACCAATGGAGTTTGCGGTCGAAGCAACCGCATTGCTTAGTTTCAAACTTGAAGGGAGCGTTGGATGATTTACCAAGACAGCAAGATATTGCTCGAAGTGAACGGGCTATGCGCAAACGTAAATGGTACAGAAATTTTAAAAGGATTGAACTTGACCGTAAGGAGTGGCGAAATACACGCCATTATGGGGCCCAACGGCTCGGGCAAGAGCACGTTCTCCAAGATACTTGCGGGTCATTCAGCTTATGAAGTCACCGGCGGTACGGTGATGCTTGAAGGCCAGAACTTGCTCGATCTTGCGCCTGAAGAGCGTGCTCGTGCCGGTGTATTTCTCGCGTTTCAGTATCCGATTGAGATACCCGGCGTCGTCAATAGTCAGTTCCTGCGTCTTACTTATAATACTGTTCAGACGCATCGTGGCAAAGAAGAGCTCGACCCGCTTGAGTTTGATGACTTTGTGCGTGAGAAAATGAAATTGCTCGAAATGAATCCTGATTTTCTAGAGCGCAGCGTTAACGAAGGTTTCTCTGGTGGTGAAAAAAAACGTAACGAAATATTGCAAATGGCGATGTTGGATCCACGGCTGGCGATTTTAGACGAGACCGATTCCGGCCTCGATATTGATGCTCTCAGGATCGTCGCCAACGGCGTCAACCAGCTTGCTAACAAAGATAATGCGATCGTGCTGGTGACTCACTATCAGCGCCTGCTGAACTATATTGTGCCAGATTTCGTACATGTGATGGAAGCCGGCCGCATCATCAAGACTGGCGGCAAAGAGCTTGCATTCGAACTCGAATCGCGTGGCTACGACTGGGTTGGAGTAGAGCACAAGGCGGCAACCGGGGCGGCGGCATGAGTACATCCGCTACTGTTAATGCGGGGGGCTACCTGGAGAATCTGCTGGCCGGGCAGCCGCACTTGCCTGCAAGTCCGTTGGCGTGGCTCAATGTGCTCCGCGCGGAAGCGGTCGATCGCGTCGGTGCTCTGACAGTGCCCACCCTGCGCGACGAGGAATGGCGCTTTACCGATATTTCGCAGCTCACCAAGATGTCATTTCATCCGGTACGCGCAACTATCAGCCTTCAGGTCGCAGACATAGAGCGTTTTTATATCGAGGAGGCAACTACCCGACTGGTATTTGTCGATGGCGTCTATGCCCCGCAGTTGTCTAGTAACGTATCAGGCATTGGCGTGGCGGTCGTTAATTTGGAAGCTGGATTTGCCGCACACGCAGCAGCAATCGAGCCATATCTAGGTCGCCTCACAGGATTCCGCGACAATGTATTTGCTGCTCTAAATACTGCATTTCTGCATGACGCAGCATTGATCGTTGTGCCACGCGATGTTGAAGTTGCGGTGCCGGTGCATCTGCTTTTCATTGCGACGCAAAAGGATGTCGTAAGCTACCCGCGTTGCCTGTTTCTGGCCGAGTCCGGTAGCGCTGTGACAGTGATTGAAGATTACGTATCATTGCAAGAAGATGCCTACTTCACTAATGCAGTGACGGAAATTGCGTTGATCGACAACGCGCGCGTCAACCATATCAGGGTGCAGCGAGAAGGTGCGAAGGCGTTTCATATTGCAAATTGTGCGGTATCACTTGCACGTGCTAGTAATTATCAGTCGGTAAGTGTCGCGTTCGGTGCTCGTATTTCGCGTTACAACTTGAATGTTCAGCTAGCTGAGGGGGCTGAATGCGCGGTAGACGGATTGGCGCTAATTTCAGGGCGTCAATTGGCTGATACGCATACCTGTATTGACCACGCGCAGCCGCAAGCCGCAAGTAATCAGTCGCACAAATGTATCGTTGGCGGCAGTGCGCATGCGGTATTCAACGGTAAAGTGGTGGTGCGTCAAGGTGCACAACGTACCGATTCCAAGCAGTCCAATCGCAACCTGCTATTGACCAGCAAAGCCCACGTTGATACCAAGCCGCAACTTGAAATATTCGCCGACGACGTGAAGTGCACACATGGTGCGACTATTGGCCAGCTCGACGACGAGGAGGTATTTTATTTACGGAGTCGCGGGTTGTCCGATACAGCAGCGCGCAACATGCTTACATATGCATTCGGGGCTGAAATCATCGAGCGCATACCCATTTCTTCGCTCAAATACCAGCTTGAACAAACCGTACTCGAACAGACCACAGTCCAGTTATGAGTGAAAATCAAGCCGCACTAAAAATTAAATCGCCATCCGCATTTGATGTCGAGCGTATTCGCGCTGATTTCCCGATCCTGAAGCTGGCGGTCAACGACAAACCACTGGTGTATCTCGACAACGCTGCCTCGAGCCAAATGCCACAGCAGGTGATCGACCGCCTGGTGCGTTACCAGACGACGCAGCACGCCAATATCAATCGCGCGGTGCATTACTTGTCAGAGGTTGCAACCTCTGAATTTGAGGAGGCGCGTCGCAAGTTACAGCACTTCATTAATGCAAAAGAAGAACGTGAAGTGATTTTCACCAGCGGTACTACCGATGCGATCAATCTGGTGATGCATGGCTATGGCCGTAAGTTCATCGGAGCTGGCGACGAAATTATTCTGACCACGCTTGAGCATCATTCAAATATTGTGCCGTGGCAGATGTTGGCAGAAGAAAAGGGCGCTAAGATTCGCGTGGTGCCGATTAACGATGCGGGTGAGTTGCTCATAGACGAATATGAGAAATTTTTTAACGAACGCACAAAATTTGTCGGTGTGATGCATGTCTCGAACGCGCTTGGCACGATCAACCCGATAAAGGAAATGATTGCATTTGCACACGCACGCGACGTGCCGGTGTTGGTTGATGGTGCACAGGCAACTCCGCATATGAAAGTTGACGTACAAGATCTTGACTGCGATTTCTACGCATTTTCGGGGCACAAGCTGTGCGGGCCAACCGGTATCGGCATTCTTTATGGCCGTGCTGAGTTGCTAGAAAAAATGCAGCCATTCAAGGGCGGTGGCGACATGATTTTGTCGGTGACGTTCGAAAAAACCTTATACAACACTATTCCGCATAAATTCGAGGCTGGTACTCCGCCAATTGCAGCGGCAATTGGGTTGGGTGCTGCAGTTGACTACTTGTCGGAGATCGGCATGGATGCAATAGCTGCGTACGAACTCGCTCTGCTAAAAAATGCAACTGAGCAAATAAATGCTATGCCAGGTGTGCGGATTCTTGGCACCGCCGAGCACAAGGCCGCAGTATTGTCTTTTGCAGTCGACGGTGTGCATCCACATGACATCGGTACTCTGCTCAATCAGGAAGGCATTGCTGTGCGTACCGGACATCATTGCGCACAGCCAATTATGCAACGTTTGCATGTGCCGGCCACTTCGCGCGCATCATTTGCGTTTTACAACAGCATGGATGAAGTCGATGCATTGATCGCTGGCATCCGCACCGTACAGAAGATATTTACATAATGACTAACTATAAATCTCTTTACCAAGAAGTGATCCTCGATCACAACAAAAAGCCGCGTAATTACGGTGCGATTGATCATCCGAGCCATCATGCGGTAGGACACAATCCGCTGTGCGGTGATCACATCAGCGTGGATGTCGATCTCGGTGATGAGCGTATCAACAACATTGCATTTCAGGGTGAGTCTTGTGCGATCTGCAAGGCATCTGCATCGATGATGACGACTGCTGTTAAGGGCAAGACGCGTGCGGAGGCAGAAACGCTGATCCAGGAATTTCTCGCCATGGCGACTGGAAAGCTCTCCCATGACGCCTGTCCTAACATTGGCAGGCTTGCGGTATTTGCTGGCGTGAGCGATTTGCCAACACGCGTCAAATGCGCAATTCTGCCATGGCATACCCTGAGTGGCGCGTTTAATGCAGTAGAAACTACCTCGACCGAGGCGGAAGAAGATCCTATGCACGCCCCGATCGGTGATGCCTGAATATAATTAACGAACAAGTTGCGGATAACACGGTCATGTTCGGCACAGAATTGCAGGTTGCTCTGAAAAAACGGTTTTCTTGCCTGGTATGTGTAAGCCAGCTAAAAACTAGCGACAGCATGCACAAAGCGGCTGTAAGCAGCACAGGTATAAGAGGAAGGCTTAGACAAACAGTTATTTATAGCAACCTATTGCTTATGGGATTGGCAAAGGCGTTAAAAATGAGGCCTTAACTTTTAAGGAATAGAAATGCCAAAAATTGCTGAAATAGAAGATACACCCAATCCAAACGCAGTGAAGTTTATGCTCAAAGAGCCACTGACATGGGGAATATCACACTCGTACGATAATGCCGAAGAGGCCAAGACCGATACCCTCGCTTCTGCGTTGTTCGATATCGAGCATGTGACCAATGTGTTTTATGTTGATAGCTGCCTAACGGTCACGCAGGACGGTAAAGCTCACTGGCCTCAATTGGCGCGTGAAATTGCGGTACCACTCCGCGAGGCGCCCGCAGCTGAAGCATCTTCGGAAGCTTTGGTTGCTGCTGCGGCTGTTGCAATCGCTGGTCTTAGTCCAGAGGATCAGGTGCGATTTGACAAAATCAACGGGATGCTTGACGAAAAAATCCGCCCCTATCTGCGAAGCGACGGCGGTGACCTGCATGTAATAGGCTTCTCCGGCAACTTCCTCAGCGTGCATCTTCAAGGTGCGTGCGGGTCTTGCCCGAGTTCGACATCGAGCACGCTTATCAGTATCACGAGTCTACTTCGGACGATTGAACCGGATATAGAAGTCCTGTCTGTTTAAGTTGTATCTGCAATTCACTTGCTGGCCAATTTGTTAATTTGAGGCTGGGTTAGAGCCGATAAGCGGACTCAATAATTTAAGAACATATTTATGTAAAGTCGGATGACACTATTTCATCCTAAATGAATGGTCGCCACAATTATGCAAACTATAACTGCGCCGGATTTAGCCGCATGGCTTACGGATATATCGCGAGATAATCCAGTATTGCTCGACGTGCGTGAGTCATGGGAATTTCAAACCTGTCATATTGACGGAGCGTTGACGATGCCGATGAATACCATTCCCGACAAGCTGTCGGAGCTAGATACGGAGCAACCGATAGTCTGTATTTGTCATCACGGTATGCGCAGTATGCAGATTGCGGTTTTTTTAGAGCAGAATGGTTTTACTCAAATTAGTAACTTGATAGGTGGCGTCCATGCTTGGGCTCAGCAAGTCGATAGAACAATGCCAACCTATTAAATTAAATATTGCTCCTTTTGGAGAATAAGTTGCAGCAACATTCTTATCCATTCAAGACTTGCTACATAAATTTGTAGCAAGCGCGGGATTCGTGCATGGGGACAGCTAAACAAATGGGATTGAAATGAGTGATTGGGTGACGGTGGCGCGAGTCGGTGAACTGGCGCCAGGCGAGTGGCGAGTAGTGGATATGGATGGTGCGCAGGCCGTGGTATTCAATCTCGAAGGTCAATATTATGCCATTGAGGACGTCTGCACTCATGATTCTGGCCAGCTCACTGGTGGTACGGTCGAAGGCGACCAGATCATTTGTCCTCGCCACGGCGCACGTTTTTGCATACGCACTGGCGAGGCATTGACTGCTCCTGCTTATGAACCGACCGCTACTTTTCCTGTGCGCATTGAAAACGAAGAGGTTCAAGTTCGCGACAACCGCTGGGATTGATTAAAGCGTTGCTCGACAGCTTTCCAACAGCTGAAAATCAGAGTCCAGATTTAATGCCGTAACGCTTAGAATTACGGCAATGGAATTGTGAAGATAAAAAAACTCATTGCAAAAAAACCGAAAACTTGATTTATAGGAATCAACATTGACAGGAAAAGCACAGATGTCAGAACAGCAGTTTACTGAGCAGGACTGGCGTCGGCTTCTGGTAAGTTTGGGTGAGGATCCCGATAGAGCCGGTCTGGTTGAAACTCCATCCCGCCTTGTTACTGCCTGGAAGCACTGGACATCAGGATATACACAAGATCCGGCAGAGCTCTTGAAGGTATTTGAAGATGGAGCAGAAGAGTACAATGAACTCATTGTGATACGAGGTATTCCTGTCTATAGTCATTGCGAGCATCATCTGGCACCTTTTTTTGGCAAAGCCACCATTGGCTATGTTCCTAACGGAAAAATAGTGGGTTTATCTAAGCTGACGCGCTTGGTCAATTGTTTTTCCAGGCGGTTACAAGTGCAAGAACGGCTCACCATTCAAATTGCTAACGCCTTGATGACGAATCTGGAACCGAAAGCAGTGGGCGTGGTTATTCGCTGTCGGCACATGTGTATGGAAAGCCGTGGCATTAGCACTGAAGGCGAAGAAACAGTCACGTCATCCATGCTCGGCGAACTTCAACCAAATCTGGCGTTGCGCACGGAATTTCTTGCTTTAGCGCGAGAGGCTTAATTTGAATCAAAAATTAAAATGAATCTGCACCTCCCAGTTTACCTGGATTATTCGGCAACCACGCCAGTTGATCCGCGCGTTGCTGAAGCAATGATCCCCTATTTGACAGAGAGCTTCGGCAATCCGGCAAGCCCTCATATCTTTGGCCAGGTAGCGAACGAAGCGGTGGAACGCGCTCGTGAACAGGTGGCAGCACTAGTGAACGCTGACCCTAAAGAAATCGTCTGGACTTCGGGTGCGACTGAGTCAAACAATCTGGCGCTGAAGGGTGCGGCACATTTCTACCAGAATAAGGGTAAGCACATTGTCACGATGAAAACCGAGCACAAGGCGGTACTCGATACCGTGTGCGAATTGGAGCGACAAGGGTTTTCTGCAACTTACCTTGATTCCGAACCGAATGGCTTACTCGATCTGGATAAATTAAAAGCAGCATTGCGTCCTGATACAACTATCGTTTCGGTAATGTATGTAAACAACGAAATTGGTGTGATTCAGGACATTGCAGCAATCGGTGAAATATGCCGTGAGCACGGCATCCTGTTTCATGTTGATGCGGCGCAAGCCACCGGAAAAATAGTGATAGATCTGCAGCGATTGAAAGTTGACTTGATGTCATTTTCGGCACATAAAACTTATGGTCCGAAAGGCATCGGAGCGTTGTATGTGCGGCGCAAGCCAAGAGTGCGTCTGGAAGCACAGATGCATGGTGGCGGGCATGAACGTGGCATGCGTTCAGGCACCCTGGCGACACATCAGATCGTTGGCATGGGCGAAGCTTTTAGCATAGCGCAAAAAGAAATGTCAGCAGAAAATGAACGCATCCGTACGCTACGTGACAGCTTGTGGCGCGGCCTGTCCAGCATCGGAGATGTGTACCTGAACGGCGATATTAAGCAGCGTGTATCGCATAACCTGAATGTCAGTTTCAAATATGTGGATGGTGACTCGCTGACCAAAGCGATCACCGATATTTCAGTATCCAGCGGGTCTGCCTGCACTTCAGCAAGCCTGGAGCCGTCCTATGTGCTTCGCGGCCTGGGATGTAGCGATGCATTGGCACGCAGTTCGATTCGGTTCACCGTGGGACGTTTCACCACTGAGGACGAAGTAAACTTCACGATAGAACTGTTGAAGAATAAAATTAGCAAATTGCGTGATGAACAAAAGTCCACCATCTTATTGTCTGAATAAATTCAAAATCCTAAACGGGAAATCATGCACCTGAATTGATAGTGATGGCGTAAATAAAGAGGTTGCACAATGAAGATTTATAATCTGTGGCGCACTATTTCAAACCGCTGGCTATATCTGGTCGGGACGTTGGTCATCTCCGGTGCGTTTGGCACAGCGCTCTATCTGCAATATGTTTTACATCAGGATCCATGCCCTTTATGCATGATTCAGCGCTTCATCTTCATTGCGATGTTAGTGCTGTTTGCTATTGCCACTCTGCATAACCCCAAACGCAGTGGTACGAAAGTGTATGGAGCATTGATAGTTTTATTGGCGGCGAGTGGAGTGAGTACTGCTGCTCGTCATATATGGCTTCAGCATTTGCCCAAAGACCAAGTGCCTGCCTGCGGCCCAGGCCTGGAGTACATGCTGGGAAACTTTCCTATGGCAGAGGTGTGGCAGGAGCTCATGCACGGCTCCGGCGAATGTGCCGCCAAAGGTTGGTCATTCCTTGGTCTGGGCCTCCCGGAATGGTCTCTGTTTTTGTATGTGATCTTGGGTGCATGGGCGGTGATGATCACGCTTAGAAAGTCAATCTAACGCCTTCTGCCAATAATTCTGACATACCAGCATCGAACAGTTAAATATACTTGCATCCAGTACTTTTGCCGAGTATCCGCTAGTGTTTTTTTACTTTTAACTTTTTATCAAGACAAATCAAAGGAACCAAAAAATGTCAAAACAATGGACTACCCCCCCCGCAATGCTGATTGACCCTAGTAAAAAATACTCAGCTACGGTGGTGACCGAGCACGGAAATATTGTGATCGAACTTTACCCGCAACATGCCCCTAAAACCGTGAATAACTTTGTTTTCTTGGCGCGTGAGGGTTTCTACGATGGCCTTCTCTTCCACCGCGTGATCGGGGACTTTATGGTGCAGGGTGGCGATCCCACTGGTAGTGGACGAGGTGGGCCAGGTTACAAGTTTGAAGATGAAACCAGTGGCAATCCGCTCAAACATGGTACTGGATATCTCTCCATGGCCAACTCCGGCCCCAACAGCAATGGCAGCCAATTCTTTATTACCCACAGTCCTCAGAACCACTTGGATGGCAAGCACACAGTTTTTGGCAAAGTTATCGAGGGCATGGATGCGGTTAATGCCATTACTCAAGGCGACGTGATGACCAAGGTGGAGATTAGCGAAGAGTAAAGTGAGAGGAACGGCTGGGGATTGAAAGCTGTCTGCATCTGTTGCCAATTTCTTGTTCCCTATCTGCACGACTAACGGGCATGGAGATCAGGTCATTTTTAATGTCTGAAACGATTAAATTTAGACCGTGATTGCGAAGCGGGTCACGGTCTAAACCGTTTGTTGGACGAGTCCGGCTGGCTCACAAACGCTATGCAAATATCTCTCAATGCCGGCCTCGCATCGAAGGTCTTAGATGCCCGGAGTCTCACCGCAGTATTTTAAAAAACCACTTTCAACATAAAAACGCCGCCAATGTCAGTGTTGAAATTGGCGGTTGTATCCGTTTACAGCCTTCCTAAGAAACACATTCATCTATTGCCGGATTTTGTTGCTGTAGGATCAAGCTCAAACTGAGCTGCTCGGGGATGTAATTGTTTGATGATACGATCTTGGTGCTGTTGCTCATAGTGATCGGCACCAGGATCTTTGTAATCTATACAAAATCGCATTGCGTTGTCAAACAGTAGGTTAATTACGTGCCGTCGCTGCCACAGCTTTTGCATTGCCAATCGATGCCAACCGTGGGATGCCAGCGCTTGACCTCCAAGACGGTATCTGACTCCGTGACCTTTTCCAGATAGGAGTATTGTGCTTAAACGAAATTCAGTTGTATGTTTTTTGGTCATGCTTGTTGCTGGTTTAGGTAGTGCTGTATCTTATGCTGAAGAGGATGTACGGCTGCAATTAAAGTGGGCCCATAGCTGGCAATTTGCAGGATATTACGCGGCTCAAAAAAAGGGCTTCTATGCTGACGCCGGCCTGAATGTCGCGATTATCGAGCGTTCATTGCAGCACAATCACATTGATACCGTATTGGCGGGTAACGCGGAGTATGGTGTTGCAGATTCCAGTATTGTTTTGCACCGATTGAATGGACGGCCAATCGTGGCGCTAGCAGCCGTTTTCCAGCATTCACCTTTAGTTTTAATGACCTTGGCGAAAGATGGTTTGATTGGCCCTCATGAACTTAAAGGCAAGCGAGTGATGTATCAACGCGGAGTGGATGATGCCGTGATTACCGCTATGTTTACCTTGCTGGGCATTCCCGATGATTATTTCCAATATCTTGAGCATAGACTGGATGATGATGCTTTGCTCAGGGGTGAGACTGATGCCATATCAGCTTATCTGACTAATCAGCCTTTGATGTATGAGCGTAGAGGCTATCAGGTCAATATCATTAATCCCGCCAATTACGGTATTGATTTTTATGGGGATACGCTGTTCACCTCGGAAGCTGAACTAAAGGAACACCCTGATCGTGTAAAGCGTTTTATTGCGGCGAGTCTTAAGGGATGGTCTTATGCTTTAGAGCACAGGTCAGAAGTGAGTCAATGGCTTCGTGAAGATTTTGGCATTAAGCGTTCTAAAGAATTATTAATGGCTGAAGCCGAGGCTATTGAGCGGATGATAATACCCAAGTTAGTTGAGATTGGTTACCTCAACCCTGTACGTTATGAGCGAATCGCCGAAATCTATAAAGAATTGGGGATGGCGAAGCCAAAGGCTAAAATAACGGGTATTTATATTGATGACTATAGTCAGAAACCATATTCATTTGAGCAGTGGATAAAGTGGGCGGTTGCTTCGTGCTTGTTTTTATTGTTGATGCTTATCGTTGTTTTGGGTATCAATCGTCGCCTTAATCATTTAGTTAAAGCACGTACCCAAGAACTTTATCAGATTGCCAATACTGACCACCTAACCGGAATAAATAATCGAAAAAAACTGGAAAGTTTACTGAGCTTGGATTCAAATTCGAAGTGCAACATTCAGTGTTGGCTTCGCCCATGTGCT
>NZ_CAKMLL010000073.1 GCF_927797785.1 Candidatus Nitrotoga sp. BS
TCATTCGTGCCAACAGTCGATTAAGTTCCAAACAGAATGGCGCACTACACTAGATCAACACCCAACACTGTCAAGGTGCATTGGCAACTCAATTTTTGATCCATACAGCACTTGTCCAAAGGGTGGATAAAGCGTAATATAACTTCTATGAAAAAACTAATTTTAACATCGACTGCTTTATTGCTAGCCATGAATGTGGTGTGGGCGGATGCGCCGAAAAAGGCGGCATCGCCAAGCGACGTAGCTGCAAAATTACCTCCTGGTTACATCATTAATGGTGGGCTCACTTGGGCACCCGTTACAGCCACCGCCGTCAATTTTGCTAAGGCTGAGGATATCTGCTCATCGTCCACAGCACTGGGATACAAATGGCGCCTGCCAACTAAAGACGAACTAATCGCACTTACTCGTTATGATGGAAGTGTGTCAGGTGTTCGTAGTCATATTGCTTACCGCAATCTCAACAAGCCTTCTCAACTACGTGAGCAGGGTTGGACGCTGCACGACGTTTGGTCATCCACGGCCGGCTCTATTTCTGGCCTCCAGTTTATCGTCAATTTGGAAGGCGGCATCGCTAACTACGGTGACGTAAACGGCATCAGTCACGTAACCTGTGTTAAGTAGAGCGGGTTAAATAGATCGGTCAGTTGGGCTTCATAAATGAAGCCTGGAACTCACGGCTCCGGTAGCCGTCGCGAGAGAGCTCGCACTTAAACGAATGATCGACGCAGTATCTAATCACATCGTTGGGTGGTAGGTTCTACATCACTTGCAGGTTTTCGGGTAACCACCACCATCTCCATAATAGCAACCGAGTGCAGGATTTTAATCGCCCATACCAACGAAAACGGGGCTGTTCAATGCGCTGCCTCCCAATTCTCGCCTTCACCAAGTCCAACTTCAAGCGGCACCTTCAACTCGGCCACATGGCACATCAGCCCAGGCAGACTTTCTTTTACTAACGTCAATTCACTCTCCGGCACTTCGAGCACCAACTCATCATGAACTTGCATGATAAGTCGAGTATGAAGCTGCTTGTGCTCTATCCAATTTTGCACTGCGGCCATTGCCAGCTTGATTAAGTCTGCTGCGGTGCCCTGCATGGGTGCATTAATGGCGGCACGTTCGGCGGCCTGGCGGCGCATTCCGTTGCCACCGTTAATTTCTGGCAGCCATAGTCTGCGCCCGAACACTGTTTCCACGAAGCCTTGCTGCTTGGCCTGCTGGCGTGTGCGCTGCATGTAGTCAGCCACGCCGGGGTAGCGCATGAAATAGAGGTCTATATATTGCTTCGCGGCGCTACGCTCGATATTAAGTTGTGAGGCCAGGCCGAATGCTGACATGCCATAGATAAGGCCGAAGTTGATGACCTTGGCATACCGCCGTTGCTCATTGCTCACTACATCTAGCGGGACAGAAAAAACTTCTGACGCAGTGGCGCGATGGATGTCCTCAGCATTCGCAAATGCCTTAAGCAAGCCTTGGTCACCGGACAGATGTGCCATGATGCGTAATTCGATTTGCGAATAGTCGGCAGAGACGATACGGCTGCCGGGAGGCGCGATGAACGCTTCGCGAATGCGGCGCCCTTCCGCTGTGCGCGCAGGAATATTCTGCAAATTGGGATCGCTGGAAGCTAATCGTCCTGTCACAGCCACAGCCTGCAAGTAGCTGGTATGAACGCGCCCGGTTCTGCAATTCACCATTTGCGGAAGCTTGTCGGTGTATGTGGATTTAAGCTTCGCCATGCCACGATATTCGAGCAGCAGCTTGGGAAGCGGGTAATCTAGCGCCAGCTCCTGCAATACCTCTTCGTCAGTGGAGGGTGTACCGCTGGGCGTTTTTTTCTTAACCGGCAGACTGAGTTTGTCGAACAGGATTTCCTGAATTTGCTTGGGCGAGTTGAGATTAAACGGCTGCCCTGCCGCTGCGTATGCCTGCGCCTCAATGTTAACGAGTTTCTCGCCCAGTTCGCGGCTCTGTCCCGCCAGCTTGATACTATCTATCAATACGCCATTGCGCTCCATGACGTATAGCACTTGTCGTGCGGGTAGTTCTATATCGCGGTACACCGCATCCAGCTTGCCTTGCATTTTGATCTGCGGGATCAGTGATTGATGCAGTTGCAGAATAATGTCGGCGTTTTCTGCTGCGTAGTGTGTAGCGGTTGCCAAGTCCACTTGATCGAAGCAAATTTGTTTTGCCCCCTTGCCTACGACTTCGGCATAATTGGTTGTCTTCACTCCTAGATGTCGTAGCGCAAGGCCGTCCAAGTCGTGCGACTTATGGCTTTCCAGCACATAAGATTGCAGCAGTGTGTCCTCGGCGATGCCCACAAGCTGAACACCATGGTTGGCGAAGATGTGCTGATCATATTTCAGATTTTGTCCCAATTTTTTGTGTCGTGCGCTTTCCAGCCATGGCTTGAGTTTTAATAGCACATGCTCACGGCTTAGTTGATCCGGTACCCCAGAGTAGTGGTGCGCCAGTGGCAGGTAAGCTGCGTGATGAGGTTGGATGGCAAATGAGATGCCCACCAGTTGTGCGTTCATCATGTCCAGCGCAGTGGTTTCGGTGTTCATGCTCACCAATTCGGCCAGTAAGATTTTTTTCAGCCAGGTGTCGAGTTGCGTTTCCGTCAAGATGGTTTCGTAATGCACTGCGGCCGACACAGGCGCTTCTTCAGCAAACAGGCTGGCTTGCCGTACCCCCTCCTCTTCCTCAATTTGTTTTGCAGAAGTCGAAGGTGGGGCAGGAGAAAGTTCGCGTAGCCAACTTTTGAAACCACAACGTTCAAACATACTGCGAAGTAGCGCGTTGTCTTGTGGTGGTGCCACCAGTTCGTCAAAGTGTATGGGCAATTCAACATCGCACTTAACGGTAATTAGCATGCGACCTTGCGGCAACCAGTCCAGCGCATTACGCAGATTATTGCCCACCACCCCGGGAATTTCGTGTGCATGTGCCATTAAATTATCCAGTGTGCCATATTGTCTTAGCCATTTGACAGCAGTCTTGGGGCCTACCTTAGGTACACCCGGCACGTTATCTACCGCGTCGCCGGTCAAAGTAAGGTAATCGACGATGCGTTCCGGCGATAAGCCGAATTTAGCCAGCACTCCTGCTTCGTCCAGCGTTTCATTGCTCATAGTGTTAACCAGTTGTACTTGGCTGTTTACTAGTTGTGTTAGATCCTTATCACCTGTGGAAATGATACAGCGTGCGTTACCCATTGTTGCCTGCTGTGCCAGCGTACCGATCACGTCGTCCGCCTCCACGCCGTCAATCATCAAGATATTCCAGCCAGAAGCAGCGATAAGCTGATGCAGCGGTGCAATTTGCGCAGCAAGGGCTTCTGGCATTGCAAGTCGATGCGCTTTGTAGTCGGCATATAAGTCGTCACGGAAGGTTTTGCCTTTAGCGTCGAATACGCAGGCGCTATAATCCGCCGGGTAGTCGGCGCGCAGACGGCGTAACATGTTAAGCACGCCGTAGGTCGCTCCAGTCGGTTCACCATGCGGGCTGCGTAGGTCAGGCATTGCATGAAATGCGCGATAAAGATAAGACGAGCCATCAACCAGTAACAATTTTTTCATTTTTGTAAAAGGGTTCTTCAATCATGAGCAATCAGTCTAAACTGCCTTCTTCTAAGTTGCCGGAAGTATGGAATTCAAAAGAGGCATGGCGCGTGTTTGGCATTATGTCAGAATTCGTATCTGCCACTGACCGACTAAATGTCATTCAGCCAGCCGTCAGCATTTTCGGCAGCGCACGTACCCAACCGAATCATCCATATTACAAAAAAACCGAGGAAATTGCGCGACTGCTATCCGATGCAGGCTTTTCCGTTATTTCGGGCGGAGGACCTGGCGTTATGGAAGCGGCCAATAAGGGCGCATTCTATGGCAAGTCACCAAGTGTAGGGCTGAACATCCAATTACCGCACGAGCAGCACGACAATCCCTATCAAAATATCAGCCAGACTTTCCAGCACTTTTTTGTGCGCAAGGTCATGTTCGTTAAATTTGCGAGTGCCTATGTGGTCATGCCTGGCGGCTTCGGTACGCTAGACGAGCTGATGGAAGCGCTTACTCTAGTACAAACCGGAAAGACACGACGCATACCGATCATTCTGGTCGGCAGTGAATTTTGGCGCGGCATGCTGGACTGGTTCCGGCAAACACTGCTTGCCGAAGGCATGATCAATCCGCAGGACTTGGATTTGATTCAGCTGATCGATAATTCAGAAGAGGTAGTAAACGCCATTTTCAGTCATTATGAGACCCGCGGCTTTGAACTTTCCGAGGCTGAACGTGAAATGCAGTTGAACCTGTGATGGGTGCAAGGATGAAGGAACAAGCGCAAAGAATGGGACGTTTTAAGAAGTCTTTTCCTTGCTTATCGGCTAGAATGTGGCCTTGAGAACTCTCCGAGTTAATATGATGCGCCTGTTTATCACCTTATTCCTGAGCGGCTTGTTCAGCACAGCCTCTGCTGCACAGCTGCCCGGCCTGCAACCGTTGCCACCTCCGCCTCCGCTTGATGCCAATGCCCATGATGCCAATTTGTTACCGTTGCCACTCCAGTCGTCCAGTTTGCCCGTCGATGACCGTGCGCAGGACGCTACTTTGGGTCAGGAAATTACCATCATCAAGTCGACTGAACAGTCCGTAGAAGAATACCGCGTTGGCGGAAAGCTTTATATGATCAAGATTACCCCGAAAATTGGACCACCCTATTATTTGGTGGATGATCGTGGTGATGGCTCGTTTTCACATTATCAAAATCTGGGTCCAGGTTTTAATCCACCACGCTGGGTCATTCATAGATTCTGATACGAGTTCCGAAATATGGCAGTTTTTACCCGCGTCACTGAACCAGAGCTTATATCTTGGCTGAACGATTTTTCGCTAGGCCAATTACTGGAATTCCAAGGTATTGTCTCAGGTATCGAGAACACCAACTATTTTGTCACAACCAGTAGTGGCCGCTTCGTGCTGACGCTGTTCGAAAAACTTGCTGCCAGCGAATTGCCCTTTTACCTCAATCTAATGTCTCATTTGGCTCGCCACGACATTCCTTGCCCTAGCCCCGTGGCCAATCGGCATAATCAATTCTTGAGCAAACTGAATGGCAAGCCTGCGTGCATTGTCAGTCGTTTGTCTGGTAAGTCGTTGACGAATCCAGATGTAACCCACTGTGCCGCTATAGGCGAAATGCTGGGCCGATTACACAATGCAGCACTAAGCTTTGCGGAAACCATGCCCAACACACATGCTGCAATTTGGCGTGCGCGTGCCGCACAGCAGGTAACACCGTTTCTATCACCACTGGACGTAGCATTACTGGAAAGCGAAGTCGCGTTCCACGAGAAACACACGCTTGCCGCGCTACCGCACGGCGTGATACACGCTGACCTATTCCGTGACAACGTTCTGCTTGATGGTGCGCACATCGGCGGCCTGATCGATTTCTATTTCGCTTGCAACGACAGTCTCCTATACGATGTGGCCATTACCGTGAATGATTGGTGCATGGGTGCAGACAGTATTCTGGACAAAGCGCGCACTCAAGCCCTGCTGCAGGCCTACCATGCGGTGCGACCCATGTATAAGGAAGAACAAATTGCTTGGCCAATTGCCTTACGTGCAGCAGCACTGCGTTTCTGGCTATCGCGCTTGTACGATATGCACTTGCCACGTGAAAATGAACTGGTACACGCGCACAACCCAGATCAATTTAAATGCATTCTGCAACGGCACATCACCGCGAACAGTAACGCTATTTGGTTATAACGAGGCGAAAAATGGAGGCGCGAAAAGTAAATATTGCCAATGGTTGGCTATGGATAAAGCAAGGATACTGGTTGCTCAAAAAAAGTCCGGTACTGTGGGTGAGTCAAGCGGTAATCGGAGTAGTCGGTCTACTCGGCATTTCAACTATCCCGGTGATCGGCGACCCATTAGCCACCCTCCTATTCCCCATCCTGCTTGCTGGCTATATGTTTGGCTGCCGTGCGTTGGAGCATGACGAAGAGCTAGAACTATCGCATTTGCTTGCTGGATTTCACAACAATACTGCGCAGCTAGTTACATTAGGCGGTATCAGCTTGATTTGCCAAATGCTGATATTAGGCGTGATGATGATCACCGGCGGCGCCACTTTGGTAAGTATCTTGATGAGTGGCCAGCCGGTAGACAACCCGGAAATACTAGCTCAAGCCGCTACGGGAGCGGGCTTTGCACTGATGCTGGGCATGACATTGTTCAGCATGTTACTGATGGCGATGCAATTTGCTCCGATGCTAATAATCTTTGACGAAATGTCGCCCATTGACGCGCTAAAAGCCAGCTTGTTAGCCTGTCTGCGCAACATCCTTCCGCTGTGGCTGTACGGCGCAATAATGCTACTTTTCATGATGGCCGCCTCCATGCCTATGATGCTAGGCTGGTTAGTTTTGCTGCCCGTGATGCTAAGTTCAATGTACGCTATCTATCGTGATTTGTTCCCGACTCCAACAGAACTTGCTATGGCTCATGAGAGCGAAACAAATACACCAGGCTAATAGCAAGATTCAATTTATGGTTACCGTTGATCCAGCAATCCAGTCCACTTGAATAAATCGACACAGTTTGACTATCATCGCACCCACCCCAGTGCTATTGGCGCTACAACCGAGTAGAACAAAGTCACCCCAGCCGTTCTCCCACGCAACCGGACGTGCAGCTTCCGCATCCGGCAGTTCATTGAATCCAGATTGTTCATTAGTGCGAAATGAGTTATGTTTCAAAGCACGGGAAGCTAATTTTGCTTTTTTTCTAACTGGCATTCAGTTTCTAATACCACTGATGATGAAAGACACTGCGATTCGTAAGGTATGGGATAGAGGTCGTGCAATTTTTTTGTGACTTCACCTCTCTCTTTAATGACTCAATATGGTCTCGCATCTATTGACGCGCTCTAAACAGTGGCCAGCTGCGGACGGGGATATGATCACACGGGATGGGACACCTACTTAACCTAGATTCATTAATTTTCCTGATTAGTTACATGCCTCAGCCGCCCAAATGGCAGCTTCAGGGCATGGGGTTGTAATCGCCGCAACGCGAACGAAGTGCTTGAGTAGGGTGCCAAGATCGAAGCGGCGGTTAAACGGCCCTGAACCTCGGCCAGGTAACGGTCTGCGTATTTACGGAAGTCGAAAGCATGGTAGATTCCACTGATAGCTGTTTTCAGGTTGCCCAGCACGGTATTCATGGCGCGGAATGCCGGGAGTTGCGTCGCTTCCCGACCCGTGCCGCCGTTCATAATAATGGCGGAGTGTGTAGCGCCGCTGGCAGTGACGCCCCGGACACATCCCAATCTGTCGGACAGTACTTGAGCGGAAGGCACCCGTGCCTTCTTGACCCAGGCTTCGATGGTTTGTTTGGTGAACGGGATGCGGACGAAGCAGGCTACGACCGGCTTGCCGTCCTCTGTGGTCTGCACAACCGCAACGAAGGAGACTTTGTTTCCGGAACCTCGGCCGCGCTTACCCGGGCGCTCGCCGCCCAGGTAGGCGTCGTCAATTTCGACTCGCCCTTCGAGGACGCGTAAGGATTCGCGCTCAGTTACCCCCTGTGTCAGACTAGTTGTCGCCTCTAAATTTTACTTAAATTCAGGAGGAAACAATGGCAATACGTATACGGAAGCATTTATCGAGCAGGCATTAATCAAGGTATATTCTCCTGGAGACAGGACGATAAAGTCGGTCGCGGAAGAACTGAACGTCAACTGTCATACGGTAAAAAATTGGATGGAAAGGAAATCTGCGAAAGTTGACAAGCCCGATGTATCGGCAAAAGAGAAGCGTCCCCGCAATGCGGGCAGACAAAGCCCTCTGGCCAGCGTGACGCCAACCGCGCCGCGTGGCACTGCTCCATCCTCCCGTACTGCTTCAGAAACTCAGATATCGACAGACCCTTTTGAAACTGAACTCGATTCATTGCCATGACACATCTCCTTGGATAGATGCGCCTATTATTAGGCCTCAGTAGCTCACCACATGAACTTGTAAGTAAACAACTGTAACCAGTTGAGGCATGTAACTAATTAAGTTAAATTTTGGCTGAGGTAGCTTATAGTGGACCCTAAATTTCAGACAATAAATTAAGATGTAAGCCTGCCGTAAAAGAGGAGCAGGAGATGAGTGAAAGCAAGCGCAAGAATTTTACCAGCGTGTTCAAGGCCAAGGTGGCACTGGAAGCGATCCGTGGCTTAAAAACATCGAACGAGATTGGACGGCTGAAGATAGAACTGGACTGGCTCAAAAAAGTCTGGGATATGCCTAGCATGACTCGCAGGTCATGGATCAGCACTGGAGAGTCGCTGGCGGTGACCCGGCAGTGCGGGCTGGTCGCGGTCAATCGTACCACGATCTATGCGCCGCACCAGGTTACAAAATCGGACGAACAAGAACTGGCGTTACTGTCACTGATCGACACCGAGTACACACGCCACCCATTCTACGGCAGCCGCAAGATGACTGTGTATTTGCGCGACCAGGACAGGTAATCAACCGCAAGCGGGTGCAGCGACTGATGCGATTGCTGGGTCTGGCCGGGATGGCACCGGGGCCTGATACCAGCCAGTCGCACCCGCAGAGCAAGGTGTATCCGTATCTGCTACGCGGCGTGCTGGTGACTCGACCCAACCAAGTGTGGAGCACGGACATCACCACCATCCGTCTGCCGCGCGGGTTCGTGTACCTGGTGGCGGTGATCGACTGGTACTCGCGGCGTGTACTGTCATGGCGGCTGTCCAACACGATGGATAATGGGTTCTGTGTGGATTGCCTGGAACAGGCGTTGCAGAGTCATGGCACGCCGGAGATATTCAACACCGACCAAGGTTCACCGTTTACGAGTGAGGCATTTACCCAAGCACTGTTGAACAAAGGCATTGCAATTAACATGGATGGACGGGGCCGTGCGCTGGATAACATTTTTGTGGAACGGCTGTGGCGCAGCGTCAAGTACGAAGACGTGTATCTGAAAGGGTATACCTCGGTCTCTGAATTGTTGTTGGGGTTGACCGAATACTTTGTGTTTTACAACAGGGAAAGAAAGCACCAGTCGCTGGGCTACGACACGCCCGACGAGGTCTATCGGACAGGGGTCGGTGGCGGTGCCAGGATTGTGGATAAATACAGCGAGGTAGAAAAAATACGTTTAGAGAAAAGAGAAAAAGTAGAAATAGAAACAAAATCAAAAACAGAAGGACAAAACCGGGGCAGCGCCGTTCGGCTGCATGTAAAAGGCGACCATCTTAAACTCGATACATTATTATCTTGACAGAGGGGGCCACAATAGCTCGCGGTACTGAAATGTTGCCAAAAAACTCTCACTCAAGCATTGATATACTTATCTTGGGCGGAGGAGCGGAGGAGCTGATGAAATGATCCATATCGTGCCTCTAAACGTAAACTCGCTTCTCCCAGTCACCTTAACCTCCAATAAAGCCAAAACCCGCTTAAACCTAACCCAAGCAATATAAGCGTCGCAATATCCATCACCCACACCGCATAGCGCCCAAAAAAACGACCACTATGCATATCCTGCAATATACGCTGAAGCGAAATGCCCGGTGCGAGAATATCCGCCGACCGTCGTTTAACGTCGGCAGGAAGATCTTGCAAAGTAGACAACTTCAATCCAGAAACATTCGACAGATCCCAGTTTAGACCATCAACGCTGGCATATATAGCTGAAGGAGTTTGCAACATAACATTGTTGCCCATTTTGCCAAGTGCAGATATAGGAAAAGCGGGCAGCAATTGCTTTTCCAACTTGTCTAACAACTGCCCATCGGATTGATACAAATATAAGGCAGAGGTAGTCGCAATATAATTAATCCCCCCAACTTCGACTGCTCCAACTGGTTGCCCTGCACTACTAGACAATAATTTACCGTCTAAAACCCATTTCCCTTCTTCCCATGATAAGTAGCTTTTACCAAGCAAATATCCTTTAGTCGGAACAGCAGCATCAATCCCGTACCAGCGCATTAACCACGAATAGCTTACTTCCCGTTTATCTAGTTTGAGTATATCAACATGATTTAAAGCTAATCCTGAAAGAATAAGATAGACCATAAATAGGACTATGGCAGCTCCAACAAGTCCATGCCACCGTCGAACCGCATGAATATTCATCTTGGCTTAACTCTCTTTTGTCGAAATTGTAGCGTCAGCGGCTCCATTCGCAGCCTGCTTGAACTCCGCAGATTCACCTGGCAATTCAGGTTCAGGCTGAGCGCCCAGGAATTTCGCGCATCTTTCGGC
>NZ_CAKMLL010000074.1 GCF_927797785.1 Candidatus Nitrotoga sp. BS
CCAGCACATGGGCGAAGCCAACACTGAATGTTGCACTTCGAATTTGAATCCAAGAAGCCAAAATAACCGGATTGTATAAAGTTGCATTATAAAACCTCAGCAAAAAGCCAAGCCATTCACAGAATCACATAAAACAGAGAGAGCGTGTTCGATATATCTATACGGAAGCTCACGCGATTATTCTTTAATCGCCTTTAGCCGCGTCTTGAATTTTATCTCCAGCCTTTTCAATTTGCTCTCCGGCTTTCTGGGTTGTTTGATCAATTTTCTTACCAGCAGTCTCTGCTGGACCTTCCGGTTTCTGGCAACCCATTAGCGCCAACGTTAAGGCACTTACTGCTAATGCTGCAGTAGAGCATTTTTTCAATTTCATCATTTAGTTTAACTCCCTTAATAAATTGTAGATCGGATAAACGATGCATCTTCACATTCAGTTATTTGTAGATGCATCGAATTGATAATGTATTTTCTATTTTTTGAGTTCGTGACCGATAACCCCACCAACTGCGGCACCACCAACCGTTCCAACAGCGCTGCCTCCTGTCAGTACCGCACCGCCAACTGCACCTACCCCAGCACCGATAGCTGTACTTTTATCCTGTGCAGACATGCCGGAACATCCACCTAAGCCAAGACACATAGCTACGGTTAACGCGTTTATTGCAACTTTATATGTCGTTTTCATATCAGTTCCTTATTTAGAGGTGCCCTCTAGTTAAATAAAATCAATCGTGACGAGCAACACTAAGCTGCCCTATTTTCCGTCCGAAGTCTCCATCTTCGCCTTCGCATCAGCTTTTGCAGCAATCATTGCAGCTTTAGCTTCCGCGTGGCAAATGTCTTTTGGTTTGCCATTTAAATCATCACATTTTTCCTTGGCAATTTTATAGTCCGCTTTTGCCTTGGTGACGTGAGCCTTGTAACTGGATTTCTTCGATGGTTTATATTTGGCATCTAGTTCTGCCTCTGCAACTTCCTCCTTACCCTTTGCTTCAGCTTTGCATATATCTTTAGCATTATTGGCTAGCGATTTGCATTTAGCCTTATCTGATTTATATTCCAGTTCAATACGTTCCTTTTCAGATTTATATGCCTCTTTTGTCATGGATTCTTCTGCCATCGCGCTGAAGGTGATGGCGAGGCCAATTGTTATCATGCTGATATTGAATTTGTTCATGGGATCGCCTTTCGTTTATTGAATGACAGGAAAAGGCACCTCTAAAAATCCAATTTTCGTCACAATACTGCGTTACTCGAAAAAAATTATCGCTTACATATCAACTATATGCCGCGCTCAAATTTTTTACTCGCGCCTTGTCTTGTCTAGAAAATTGAATTTTTAGAGGTGCCCTAAAATACATTTTCCTTTGAAACGTAGCTCAAATCACTAAAGATTCACTTCTGAGTTTTTTCCCATTCAGAAATTTCCTCTTCCGCTTTTTCTTTAGTGACTCCATAAGCTTCCTGGATTTTGCCTGCTAGCTGATCTCGTTTGCCCGCTATTACGTCAAGATGATCATCGGTAAGTTTCCCCCATTTTTCCTTAACGTTGCCCTTTAATTGTTTCCAGTTCCCTTCAACTTGGTCCCAGTTCATTTCTTGCTCCTTTATAATATTAATTAATAAATATAACTTTACTATTTGACGCGCAACTCATTAATAACGTTATGTACACCTTCAGTTCTGCGTGCAACATCGATGGCACGATCAATTTGAGTCTGATTGTTAACAAAACCGCTGAGCTGAACTTCGCCATTGTTAGTTACCACTGCAATGTCAAAGCTCTTAATGTCGGGATCAGCAAGGAATGACGACTTAACTTTGGAGGTGACTATACTGTCATCAACTTTAGTGCCCACGGTCGCAGCACTAACATTTTTTAAGCTCACTCTATTGTCCACATTCTTAACACCTTCTACTGAACGTGTGATCATAATTGCATTATCAATTTGAGCTTGATTATCGACAAAGCCACTTAACTGAACATCTCCTTTATGTGTCTCAACATTTAAATCAAAACCCTTAATGTCCGGATCAGCCAGCAACTTGGATTTCACTTTGGTGGTGATAACACTGTCGTCAATCTCTGTTCCCACCGTAGTGACAGCGGCGGATTTACTTGCATCTTCTTGAGTTTTACCGCAACCAGTAAAGGACAGAACGCCGATAAGCGACATAATCAAAACAAGTAATCTATGGTAAGTATTCATGTTTTTTCTCCAATAAAATTTAACTTGAAACAGAATATGAATTAATAGATATCCGATAATTCATATCATCAAACTCTCATCGACTTCTATTGCAATCTTTTCACACTTCAAAAATATGTTCAGTGCGCTAGCTAACATATATGCCGATATTCAGAAAGTTATTAATTATCTACGTGTAGCTTCGTAAAGCGGCATGACGGTTGGTAACAGCTTTTCAATCTGCTGAATGCGAGTTGAGTCAGCCGGATGACTACTGAGAAACTCAGGGGAGCGCTGACCATCTTTATTCTTCATCATTTTTTGCCACAATGTAACTCCTGCGCGCGGGTCGAAGCCTGCTCGTGCACTTAGTTCCAAGCCAATGGAATCAGCCTCCGTCTCGTCAGTACGGCTGAATCTGGTTGCGATTAATGCCTGATAACCCGCGCCAACCAGGTCAGCTGCCCCCCCACTCAAACCTAACAATGCGGCGCCAACACTAATTGTGGTATTGGCAGCTATTGCCTGAGACACCTGTGCACGAGAATGCTCGCGCAATGCATGAGCAACCTCGTGCCCCAACACAATTGCAATTTCATCGTCGGTTAGCTTTAACTCATTGATCAGACCGGAATAAAAAATAATTTTACCGCCAGGCATACAGAATGCGTTAAGTTGTTTGTCGCTAATTATATTAGCCTCCCACTTCCAATTTGGTGCGTCAGGACGGAATGTTGCAGTATGTGGCTTGATGCGGTTGGTAATCGTAAGTAACCGTTCCAACATCGCACGATCTTGATTCAGCGTCCCTTTTTGCCCTGCTTCTGCCTTCAATTTGTTATAGCTTTGTTCAGCAACTTGCTCCAACTGTTGTGAAGAAACCAGCATAAGCTGAGAACGCTGCGCACCAACTGCACCGCCAGAAGTAGTTGTTTTACATCCGCCAAGTGCAGCTAATGACAAACTAATAAATATTGCAGAATAAATCCCATTATTAAACATGCTTCCCTTTACGATTTTTGCTTGCCTATCACAATATTTTGCATCGTGAAGAGCTGCCGGACCGTTCATTACAACAACTGTACAGCAGCAGTCCAATCACGGCACCAATAGCAACAGATACTCCGATAACACGCCAAGGATTTTCATGAACATAATTGTCAGTGGCTCGAACTGCCGTCTTGGTAGTTTCAATTGCAGATCCTTCGATTTGGCGCAGCTTATTTTTGGCGGCCTTCAAATTTGATTCCATCTTGGCGCGTAAAGCATTAGCTTGATCACCGCCTTCATCGACTACAGACTTCAACAATTGCTCGCCTTCGTGTACAACGGCATTCAAATCTTTGAGTAATTCATTTTTTATTGTTTGGCTTGAAAATTCGGTCATGACATACTCCATTGATAATTAGAAATTAGATGCTTAAATATAATCTAGTTAAACAAACTTCCAAGTTTCAGAAGGCAGGACTTACTTGTGAATAACACCAAGCTCAGTTAGTTCGATAGCTGGCATAAATAGATTTCATTCAATATCTTGTCAATTGATGATGTGACAAAACCAGCATCTGTCACATCATCTGAATTTTGTGAAACACCTCGCGGTATCAAACAAAATTACTTGCGACTCATCAGTCCCATGATGAGCGAGATGATAAATAAGATAATAAAGATAAAGAAAAGGATCTTGGCAATTTCGGCTGCGCCAGCCGCAATACCCGTAAAGCCGAGTAGCGCAGCGACAATCGCAATGACTAGAAACACAACGGTATAATGGAGCATGATTTATTCCTCTCATGAATGGTCGGTCAACCGGACAGGCCATGTTTGAAGATCGACCGCAATTCTTATTTGACCCGCATATCGTTCTTGACCGATGCCACCCCTTTGACGCCACTTGCAACTTCGACCGCCTTATTGATCTCCTCCTGGGAGCTGACGAAACCGCTTAGTTGCACTACACCCTTGAAGGTTTCGACGTTGATTTCGGCGGATTTCAGGGACGGCTCCTTTAAAACCGCCGCTTTGATCTTGGTGGTCAGAACGGTGTCATCGAAATATTCTCCGGTTCCTGCCTGCTTAGGCGTAGCCGCACAACCCACAAAAAAAGCTAACAGGGCAGTCAGAAAAAAAGTGGAACAACGTTTAAATTGTGTCATGGTAATACCCTCCAGGTTTAATTTTAATAATGATACAAAATTGCCTCTCGATACTTGAACTAGAACCGCCTCAAGAGGCTTGTGTCCGCAATCTTCGTTGCGTTGTAAAACTGAAACTCAGATTTGCTGGCCGTTGAGTGACCGCCGCAAGTCAAAAACAAAGCAACGCGCTATATCTTGCCCATCAGGAATAGAATGATCAGGATCAGCAACAGCAACCCAATACCACCGCTGGGTCCATAACCCCAATTCTGACTGTGGGGCCAGCTTGGGACTGCGCCGATCAACAGCAAGATCAAAATGATTAGCAGAATTGTTCCTAATGACATTTTATGTCTCCTAATGATAAATCGTAGCAGCGTAACGCTTGAGGCAGCTATCGCAGCACGACAATGACGCTTTCATCGACATGTTAAACAAAGAGAAAACGTGTTTCAACAGTTGCTCCTTCGAAACGCTCCTTCGTAAGGCTACGTAGCAACAACCATTAACATTGGCAGTCATCGCAATGCCTACAGTCGGAACTAACACCCAAACGATGAAGCTCGTCTGTGCTCCACCGCACATAGAGTCAAATTTTTGCTCGTCGTTGACAAGGGTGCTTCTCCTGGCAGAATTACGTGATCTATTGTGCTGTCAGTATTTGTGATTGTTCTTTTTGTCTGGGGCCAAGTTTAGTCATGCTGATTTTGACTGTCGCACATGCCATACCCAGGGTGCGTACAAAAATTAGTTGCTCATCGCGTGCTATTGATAACGAATACTTGATCCATCAGCCTTTCTTCGCGGCTTACGGATAGTACGCGCTGTCGGTAAAACTCATTTGCCGAGGGTCGCCTAATGATTACTTCAAGCCATCAATACAAGCCTGAATTTTGGCATCGTTACCAGCAAAAACCTGTTGGCACTCCTCCACTGTCTGAGGGGCATTTGCAAATGCCGGTAAGCTGACTGCAGCTACCAAAGTAAAAATCAGCATACTCATTAAATTTTTCATTGTTGGTGTCCTTTAAAAAGTAAATTGAAAGCTGACCTTGTGCCAGTGCTTACCTATCAAGCAAAATTAATGCCAGTATTAATAATATAATAAAAACAATATGTTATGTAAATAAGAGCTATAGTTTGCTGATGTTTAAAAATAATCATGTCGTTTATCGGGGACGTTTTTTTATAGGCGCTCATAACATGCTGAATACAAATTTAATTCGCGGTCTCCGATTAGAGACAGTTGGTGGATTAGACTATGCGCGATACCGCACGAACCCTATCCAAGATGCTTGGTTATACTCAACTCAAGGGTTAGCTGTCCCGTACCATGCTGATGCACGGAGCTCGAGCCGAGATCCGATTTGCGGGGAAGAAGGCGGAACCGGGTAGTTGGGTAAGGAAACTCATGACTCGGCGCAACAAGTATGCCCGGATCGTATGGGCGCTCTTGGCAAAGGACAGTATGATCCGATCTGATTATACTCCTACAGAAAAAGCTGCCGGAGTATAATCAGATTGGTCAAGCAAAACCAAAATACAGCGATTTGCAGAAGAAGGAAGAGCACCACCGATTTCACAGGCAATCTTGAGATGATGGTGAGACTGGTCAGGCTGTGATCAGCAAACCTGTCTCCGGCGTCGCATAGAGAGATCGAAGATGCTTTGTTGAGGACTCGATCGGCGAATGCCATCAGGGACAGAAGCGGAAACTTCACCAAAAGTCCGTATTCATGGCAACAATCTTTACCTTCTCAAAATCTTGATTGAAAGCTTGGCAAAAAGTGGGCGTCCATGTGTGCTGGGGGATACTTACATTTGTGTGCCTGATCAAGAATAGGCTCGCGCAAAAAATTACAGAGCGGATCAACAATAACACTGTTTAGGAAAGTAAATATGAGTGAATCAAAAGACTTTCAAGAAGGACTGAATTTTTTCTTGAACAAAGATTATACCAACGCTGAAAAGTGTTTTGCCAAAGCAGCAAAGAAAGGGGACCCTGAGGCTCAGTTCTGCCTGGGAGATATGTACAATAATGGCTATGGCGTTGCAAAGGACGAACGGAAGGCAGTAACATTATTTCGAAAGTCTGCGGAGCAGCGATTTGCACCATCGCAAATTAACCTAGGCATTATGTATTCTCAAGGGTTAGGTGTTGAACAGGATCTCGTCGAGGCATTTATGTGGCTAAATATTGCTGGCCGAGCTGTTGATGAGGAGGGCAGTGATCTTGCCCTTGATGAAGAAGGAAGTGAGCTTCTAGTAGTTGTGGAAGAACAAATGTCGGCTGGTCAAATTGAAGAGGCACTTAGACGATCAAAGGCGTGGATGAAAGCGAATGCAATAATTTAAATTTGTATCGTTTGATATCCGAAACTCGATCAACTTTCGGCAAAGCTAGATTGGCTCGATATGGCAGCGCGAATACATGTGTACCTGTCAAGTTCCACCTGTTTGTGAACACGTTTAACAAATAAATCTGGTTTTCTGCGCACCAGTTTTTCAATGACTGGATGGGCGTCAAGTGATTCAAAGCGCGCTGCGGAATAGGGTTGTTGTAAACATTTAAATAGCGCGTCGAAGTTGTCTCCAGCTCTGTGGATGAGGTGAAGCGGGTTTGTTTTACCACGCCATTGAAGCGCGCCACCATGCCATTGGTTTGGGGATGATGTGGTGGCGACAGTCGATGCGCTATGCCCCTCTCTGTACAGCTGACATCAAACACATGCTTGCCTGTAGCGTGTTTATCTTTGCTGGTAAAGCGATCCGTGAACTGACTCCCGTTATCCGTTAGAATCTTTTGTATCCTCATCGGTGCAGCCTGTATCAGACGACGTAAGAAGTCGGTGCTGTTGGCTTCAGTCTGGTTGCGGTAAATACAGAAATAGTCCCACCGTGTTGCACGGTCAATGGCGACAAACAGATAACGACGCTGCGTCTCATCGGGCATCTGCGGCACGTACTTAATGTCAATTGCAGGAATCCCGGCTCATAGTCTTTGAAGGTTTTTAGGGGTGCTGTTTCCCCATCGATTTGTGGCTGAAGGCTGTTCAGATTGGATACCCCATGACGGCGTAGTCATCGATCCAAGCCCGATCTGGAAACCCCCGTATTGATGAATTCACGGGTGGTTGCCAGCAGATCATCCAGAGGTAACAGAAGCATGCGGCGCAGCTCGACGACAAGCAATTCCTGAGCCGACGTCAGTGTTGTATTGAGTGTGTGCGGTCGGTGAGAACGACCCTGAGAGTTTTCGCGACCTTTCCACTTGCACACGGTAGCAACAGTGATGTTGTACAAGCAGGCCAATGCCGTGACACTTGCAGGTGGGGTATATATTTCGGACCACGTTCGAGGGGTTGTTCGGGCGCATGGATGGTCCTGACTCATGACTTCACCTCTCTCTTTAATGACTCAATAGGGTCTCGCATCAATTGACGAGCGCTAAACAGTGGCCAGCAGCGGACGGGGATATGATCACAGGGGATGGGACAGACCTTGTATTCACGCAAGATCATCGGCTGGGCGAAGAGTTCCACGATGCCAGCGGCATTAGCCTGTTAGGCGTTGCAGATGGCGGTTGGACAGCGGCAAACAACGGATTGACTGAGTCTCCCCCAACGATTCTCTGCATCCAGCTTTACTTCGAAGGGAGTTTCAAAACCTTTTAGGATAAAGTTGCTTCTGGCTTTTGTATGTGATTATGTGCAATATTTTTTTGGTAATTGGTTTTTTTTGCTTGCATTATGATATCACAAAACGACTAATTATTGCATATAATCAATTTGTTGTTATTTATGAGTGGGCGTAAATTAATTGATTATTTAAAATCATAGCAAAGCGATAGACTTAAGTTATGTACAATACTACACAGACCGTACGTACGCTGGTTAGTAATCTGCAACTCGGCGGCTAGTGGCAGCTTCCAACCCGTCGCAGTAGCACTCCCCAGCGTTCCTAAGTTGGCATTGAAAACCTGCGTGAGCAGGTTGGAGCGTCCCTTTCCAAAGGAAGCGGTCAATCGGCGATTTTTTTAATAATCCGGGAGAAATCAGTATGAAATTTATAAAATATTTACTTACTATTTGCACTGCAATTCTATTCATGTCAATTTCAGGTTGCGCATCTATGACTGGAGAACAGGTGCCTGATAACGTAATTACATCAAGGGTTAAAACGGCAGTTTCTAATGATCCTACGCTGAAAGCGACCGATATAAATATTGAAACCTATAAAGGTGTCGTGCATTTAAGTGGCTTTGTAAATTCCCCGTCTGTGATACACAGGGCAGAAGCAATAACTCATACTGTTATAGGCGTGAAGTCTATCCAGAATGATATGCGACTCAAGTAAATATGACATGGGGGATTGCCAACGTAATCTCCCAAATTTAAACGATGCCGAGATAGGCGCATCGCCGATGCGTAATTGCATTGCAGCTATATTCCTTGTTTGAAAATCGAAATATCCTTCCCCCGGTATTCCTGTCAAAAATCCCTTAGTACGCGCCAAAGTGCTCACTATATCGTAAAGACGGAGAGGTTCAGTCTTGATATCAGGTGAATTCACGCAGAATTTAATGTTGTGCCTCCGGTGCTCCCAGAGTTAAGAGGCGACAGGTGAGAAAACATGCATGATTGTTGAATCTGACACTGTTGCAATAATTGTCGAAAAAATTTACACATTAAATGCGAAAGTCCTCGGGACAGTTAGGCTTGATTGCCGATAGTTAAGTATTGCGCCACAAGAATTTCCCTTCCCCCAAAAATTGCAGCCTGGCGAGATCATGAAAACGAGAGTTAGATTCAGCGCTTTGTTACAATATTTCAATTGCTTGGTTATTTTATTGTGGTCGCTTTTAGACCTTGTAGGATTTAGACCCAGCAGAGCCATTGCGATGAATGCGACAAAACCAGTTTAGGTCTTAAACAATAGTTGTCGAAAAATTTTACATGTTCCATGCGAAATAATGGCTGATGGAATATAATCTGTTGTTTCTATTGATATGGCATGATAATTGCTTTTATTAAAACGGTACTTACAATGTATGCTTGAATTTACTATATTTGTTAGATTTGCATCTTTTTACAAATTTTTTTTGTAAAAAACCAAATGTACTTAAGGGTGCCTCTAAAAATTCAATCTCCTAGACAAGACCAAGGCGCGAGTAAAAAATTTGAGCGCGGCATATGGTTGATATGTAATCGATAATTTTATCGAGTAGCGCAGTATTGTGACGGAAATTAGATTTTTAGAGGTGCCCTTAATTTTTTGAAGATTTCAACGGAGGAACCAAATAATGATAAAAACAAATATTTTGCTGGCTGCGGCACTAGGGTTTGCATTCGCAACTAGCGCTCAGGCTGGCCTCATTACAAGTAGTGACACGAACATACAGGAAACAACTGAAATAGCGCAAACCTTAACGCTAAATTTGTTTAATGGGACTTTGGGCACGTTATCCTCGGTTACTTTGTCGGTGAATGCTGTATCAATTAGTTCAAGTATCCTTACGAATAACGCTGCAGGTTCTGCAAACTTTTCTTTCGATTCTATTCTTAATTTTTTCATTTCCTCTCCACTTGCTGGAGTTTCATTCGCTAACCCTGCATTTACAACGACTTTGGCATCAACCGGAGGATTTGTAGGCTTAGCATCTGGTGCCAGTCTAAATCTTGGCACAACCACGGACACCGGTGGCGCTTCTGTTACAGTAACAGGTGCTGGCCTCGGTGTTTTTCTTGCTTCAGCTGGGTCAACAACATTTGATCTAGGTTGCAGTACTATTTCTGGAACCAACTTTGTTGGCGGTGGGGGCAATATTGGCAACCTGCAGAATACTACAGCTGCATGTAATGCTGATATTTCATATAATTTTATAGATAATCCTCCCCCTCCTAATAATAATGTACCTGAACCGGCAGCTTTATGGTTGATGGGTGCCGGACTGTTAGGGTTTGTAGCTTCACGCAGAAGAAAAGCTAGCTAAGGCAAAAATACAGCTCGTCGTGCTACGTAATGTATACGTAGCACACTTGGCTCTAACTAAAAAATGAGCCCCCATCATTTAGCCTGGCGGCGTTTAGGCATCTCTAAAAATTCATGTTGACATCATTCCTGCAAAGATTGCAACCAATAATAAACTGATTTATAACGTGTTTTAACGTACTGTATTCCTACCTTCGCGTGAATGACTAATTTTCAGAAGTCCTCTTTAAACGGTATTCTTTTCGCAAACTCATAAAATCATCAAGGTGCAGGGCGCGATAATCTTTTTGGGTTATCCATTCTTAAATGTCATTGGGAGAGGATTGAACTACTGGCGCGACATGCCAGATATGTTTCGCATATTCGCCAATAGTTCGGTCACTAGAAAACTTGCCCATGCCGGCGACGTTAAGAATAGCGCGTTTTGTCCACTCCTTTTGATCGCGGTACAGTTCACTTACCTTGTCCTGGCAGTCAACATAAGAGGCGTAATCAGCAAGGAGCATGTAATGATCTCCATGCTTGAGCAGTGCATCTACCGCCTCTTGATAGCGTTTCGGTTCATCGGGACAGAAATATCCAGACGCAATCATATCAAGCGTGTTCTTCAATTCAACGTTGCTGTGGTAATAACTCTGCGGATCATATCCTTGACGGACAAGCTCATCGACTTCATCGGTAGTCATGCCGAACAAAAAGAAATTTTCCGCCCCCACCTCTTCACGTATTTCGACATTCGCGCCATCCAGCGTGCCAATCGTGAGCGCACCGTTCAACGCCAGCTTCATGTTGCCTGTGCCTGATGCCTCTGTTCCAGCAGTAGATATTTGTTCAGAGAGATCGGCGGCAGGCACGATGCGTTCCGCATTCGAAACATCATAATTGGGATAGAACACTAATTTAAGCTTGCCACCGACCTGTTGGTCGTTATTGATGACCTCGGCAATATCGTTGATGAGTCTGATGATGCGCTTCGCCATGGCATAACCGGGTGCCGCCTTCCCAGCGATAATGACAGTGCGCGGGACAATGTCGGAATACGCTCCAGAGCGGATGCGGTTGTACAGCGTGATGATATGCAACACATTAAGCAACTGTCGTTTGTATTCATGGATGCGTTTGATCTGAATATCAAACAGCGATTTTGGATCTACCTTAATGCCAAGTTGTTTGTATATCAGCTCGGCAAGGCGTTCCTTGTTAGCCTGTTTGACTTCACGGAATTGTTTCTGGAACTTGGCATCATCGGCATGCTGGCGCAGCTTCTGCAACTGCTCGAGATCGGTCAGCCAATCCTTGCCGATATGCTCGGTGATCAGCTTCGCTAATTTAGGATTAGCCTGATTCAACCAGCGACGCGGCGTGATACCGTTGGTCATATTGACAATCTTGCCTGGTGTGATGCGCTCGAAGTCAGCAAAGATGGTTCGTTTCATCAACTCAGTGTGCAGTGCGGCAACACCGTTTACCGCATGACTACCAACGATGGCAAGGTGCGACATACGGATGCGTCGTGCACCATTCTCGTCAATGATGGACAGACGCCGCAACAGTTCACCGTCCCCAGGGAATTGGTGCGCCACCTGCCGCATGAAGCGATGATTGATCTCGTAAATGATCTGCAAATGGCGTGGCAACAGTTTCTCGAACATGGCCACAGGCCATGTCTCCAACGCCTCGGGCATCAAAGTGTGATTGGTGTAAGAAAAAACACGCGTGGTCAGCCCCCAAGCCTCGTCCCACGGCTGATGATGTATATCCACCAGCAGGCGCATCATTTCGGCAACAGCAATGGCAGGATGGGTGTCGTTCAGTTGCACCGCAATCTTGTCCGGCAAGGCCTCCCATCTGTTATGAATTTTTTTGTAGCGATACAACATATCCTGCAAAGATGCACTGACAAAAAAGTATTGCTGCCGCAGGCGCAGCTCACGCCCCATCTCAGTGGAGTCGTCCGGGTATAGCACCTTGGACAAATTCTCCGATTCGTTCTTGTCTGCGACTGCTTGAATGTAATTACCCTGATTGAAATAGCTTAGCTCAAAATCTCGCGAGGATTTTGCCGCCCACAGCCGCATGTTGTTCACCGTCTTGCCGCCATAACCGGGGACTGGTGTGTCGTAAGCCATTGCCATCACTTCGTCAGTATCAACCCAGTGATGTCGCAATAAACCATCGTCATGTTTGTACTCCACCACATGACCGTAAAATTTTACCGGATACAACAACTCGGGTCGCGGAAATTCCCATGGATTTCCATAACGCAACCAGTTATCCGGGTGCTCCACCTGCACGCCATTCTCGATGCTCTGCCGGAACATGCCGTATTCGTAGCGAATGCCGTAACCGTAACAAGGAAGATCGAGAGTCGCCATGGAATCAAGGAAACAAGCCGCAAGCCGCCCAAGCCCACCGTTCCCCAATGCTGCATCAGCTTCCATCTCGACAACTGTCTCTAGTGTAGTGAACCGTAATTAATGGAACTAATAACAATGGTGCCTGTCTCAT
>NZ_CAKMLL010000075.1 GCF_927797785.1 Candidatus Nitrotoga sp. BS
TTTTATGGGCTTTCAACTTAAAATATTTAGATAGAAATATATCTGCTAACGATTATGAATGGCATGATTCAGTATAGTGCGTAAGACTCAGCGTAACAAAAACTCTTTAGCCAAATTAAGACTATGGTGCAATTAGCTTTTGAATTTGATTTTATGATTTGCTAAGACACCTGTAAATCATATGGATGTACGTTCTTAATGATTGGCAAATATTTTTTAATAATTTAAATGGTTACCAAGAATTAAAAGATAATTGCGACACAACCTTAAATAACATGTTTCATTCAACCCTTAAATCGACATTTGCATTGCCAGTGCGGGTGTATTTTCAGGACACGGATGCAGGAGGCGTGGTATTTCATGCCAGTTATGTGAACTTTTTAGAGCGCGCACGGACTGAGTGGTTGAGAGAATGTTATGGTTACAGTAATACGGGATTGATGCGTGAATTCGGTGTGGTATTTGTTGTTCGTTCACTCAGGCTGGATTATCTTAAGCCCGCCTTGCTTGATGATTTACTTGCCATCAGCGTGCAGTTGAAGGATGTAGGACGTAGTCGTGTGATCTTGTGTCAGAACGTGCTGCGAGATGAGGATGTTCTGGTTGAGTCGGAAATACATTTGGTATGTGTGACAACGGATAATTTCAAGCCGATAAGTGTGCCGGAAGTATTGCGAGAGCAATGGGAAAATAAAAGGGTTATATAAAATATGGATGTAACACAGAATTTATCGTTTATCCATTTGATTCAGAACGCCAGCGTGCTTGTTCAATTGGTAATGGGTTTATTGTTAGTTGTTTCTTTGATGTCATGGTGGTTCATATTTCTCAAGATGTTTGCTGTAAGGCAGGCGGTGATACAAAGCGAGGAATTTGAAGAATCATTCTGGAATGATGATGATCTTAATCGGTTGTATCAAAATACTTCTGTAATGCGCGGTGATACGGGCAGTATGGGACGAATCTTTGCCGCTGGCTTCACTGAGTACCTTAAACTCAAAAAGAAACATGATATGGACAGCAATGCAGTGATGGATGGCACGCGTCGTGCAATGCGCGCCACCTATCAGCGTGAGATAGATATTCTTGAATCGCATTTGGCCTTTCTGGCCACAGTTGGTTCGGTGAGCCCTTATGTCGGGTTATTTGGCACGGTGTGGGGAATTATGAATGCATTTCGTGGCTTGGCTAATGTCGGCCAAGCCACGTTGGCACACGTTGCGCCCGGCATAGCTGAGGCACTGATAGCCACCGCGATGGGTTTGTTTGCTGCTATTCCAGCCGTGGTTGCTTACAATCGTTACTCGCATGATATTACACGCTTAGCCTCACGTTTTGAGATTTTCATGGAAGAATTTTCCAACGTGCTGCAACGTCAGCCATGAACTCCCGTCGTTCTGCCATGCGCCCAATGAGCGATATCAATGTCGTGCCTTACATTGACGTTATGCTGGTATTGCTGGTGATATTTATGATTACAGCGCCACTGATGAACCCTGGGCAGATTGATCTACCCAGCGTGGGTAAGTCACTTGCACCGCCTGTTGCGCCACTAGAAGTAATCATCAAGAAAGATACCTCTCTGGCGCTGAATGATCGCAGTAAGAAAGGTCAGGAGCAGAACGTTACACGTGAGGAATTGATTGAGATTCTCAAGCAGAAGCAGGCACAGAACGTAGATCAGCCTGTTGTGATTTCAGCCGACAAAAATGTGCGTTACGAAGAAGTGATCAGCATCATGGACGTATTGCAGCAGCAGCAGATTAAAAAGGTTGGTCTGTTGGCGCAAACTAAGGGGCGATGAGCGCGATCGTGTATGCCAAAACCTATAAGCTACGTGCCGGGTTATTGGCGCTGGTGGTCCACTTGGTATTCTTCGCGCTGTTATATTTTGGTGCTAGTTGGAAGGCGCAGCCTCCACAGGGCATGGTGGTGGATATTTGGGATAGTTTGCCTGGAACGGAGGCGGTTCCTGTTAAATCTGAGCCTCCTAAAAAAATTGAGCAGCCTGAATTGAGTAAGCCTGTGGTGCCACCTAAGGCCGATATGGCGTTAGCTGAAAAGAAAAAACCTCAGGAAAAATCCAAACCGATGAAATTTGAGCCTAAGCAGCAAACACAAAAAGTGGATGTGCAGGCTGAGCAAAAAAAACAGGAAAAGTTGAAGGTACTGGCTGAACAAAAGGTACTGGCTGAACAAAAGGTACTGGCTGAACAAAAGGTACTGGCTGAGCAGAAGATGTTGGCAGAGCAGAAGATGTTGGCAGAGCAGAAGGCTCGGGCTGAACATGAGCGAGTTCGTACCGAACAGGCTAATATCGTTGCCAAGATACGTCGCAACCTTAAGGCTGAATTGGAGAAAGCCAAGTCATCCCGAGTGGCTGAGCCAGTGAAACCAGAGGCGTCACTCAAAGCCGAGTTAGAGTTGGCAGAAAAGAAGAAGTTGCAGGAAAAGCTTGAAGAAGCTGCGAAGTCTGAGCTTAAGCGACATAATGAAAAAGTTGATGCGCAGTTAAAGCTTAAGGCTCAGGCCGAGGAGAAGGCGCGAGTCGAGAAGAAAGCGCGAGCTGAGGAGAGAGCGCGAGCTGAGGAGAAAGCGCGAGCTGAGGAGAAAGCGCGAGCTGAGGAGAAAGCGCGAGTCGAGGAGAAAGCGCGAG
>NZ_CAKMLL010000076.1 GCF_927797785.1 Candidatus Nitrotoga sp. BS
ATGTCACCCCCAGTAATCAATTGAATCTATTCGCGTATTAACCGGACAGCAGTGAAGTGAACCGCAAAGTTTCGTTTTGACACCTGAATGTAAGGCGGGCTGTTCATTCTGCTGCAGTCTCAAGGTCGAAGTCTCTGATCCAGAAGCGATCCAAATTGCCCAGCACGTTCAGGGACTTCCTCAGGATGAGAGAGCGAAGCTCATTAAAAAATTGAAACTCGCAGCGGCACGAAAAGCAAACTTGACAGAACCTGTGAGAAGCGATTGTGCCTTCCTCCTTGAAGCAGGCCTTTGTTCCATTTACACCATCAGGCCATCGGTCTGCCGAAAAGCGCATTCCTTGTCTGTCAAGGCGTGTCAAGAATTGGCTCCCGAGATTCCTCAGAATCTCAACCTTTTGCTCCAATGCGAAGTAATTGCTGCCGGAACCAACGAAGCTTTCCAGCAAAACAACTTGCACGTAGGCAACAATGAGTTGTCTTCCGCCGTACTTGCAGTGCTCGCAACCGTAAATGCAGCTGAAGAGTGGTTTCGAGGCAAACCACTGATCTGCGGGGCAGTCGCAGCATTAAAACCAGGCAGTTCAGACGCTGAATTGTCGTGAATACTAAAAACCACCGGCTTTAGCCGGTGGTTGTTTAGTCGCGTATTGTCTAATTAGAGGTACCCCGGCGCATTATCTGGCTTTCACGTATTGCTGAAAGCGGGTGGCTAGGAACGGCAGGCCTTGAATATCTGAATAGCCGTTTAGCGCTGAGTTGATTTTAGAGATACGTTCGGTGGTAGAAGGATGGGTTGAAAAAAACACGGATTCGGCATGGCCTTCTTCTTTAGCTAAGGTCTGAAGGTAATCCTTTAACCCTTGTGGGTGATACCCCGCTCGGTACGCATACTCCACGCCCACCGCGTCGGCTTCGAATTCTTTTTCCTTATCCAAGCCCTTGGTAAACAGTAAATCAGTCAATTGACCGATAGCGTTGGAAAACATTTTAGGGTCTTTTTTCATGGCTGTCAGCGAGAGTTCTGAGATGCTGCCCAATACTGCCCCGCGTCTGATGGTGTCTAACATGTGCCGCTTGGTGACATGTGCGATTTCATGCGCTAGTATACCTCCCAGTTCGGCTTCGTTTTTCAACGTCTTCAGGAGGCCAACGGTGATGAAGATATAACCACCGGGTGCAGCAAAGGCATTTTGTTCAGGAGTGTTTAAAATCGCGAAGTGATAGTTGAGGGTTGGTCGGTCAGATACTTCGGCAATCGTTTTTCCGACCAGATTGATGTAGCGATTCCAGGCCTGATTGGGATATTCACCACCAAAACGGCTGAAGGCTTCCACGGCCACAGCTTCTCCCAACACAATTTCCTCTTCTTCGCCTATGGGCTGAAGAGCCCCTACTACGCCGACCCCTTTTTTGACGAGATCTATTTCGTTCTTTTTTACGCCAAACAGTCCACCGATACCATCAAGAAGACCAGGTTGTTGGTCTGCGGCTTTTTCTTGAGCGGGGCTATCCGTCTTTTGTTTCGGCACGGGTTTCAATATGTCGTCAAAAAACCCACTCATGGCGGTGGTGGGAAGAAACAAACACAAGAGGGTAAAGCTACCGAGCATCATAATTCGTTTCATTTGGCATCCCCCGAAAATTCACCTAAGCGGCCTGATTTCTTAAATTCCATGAGATCATTCGTTGCCAATGAAAAGGCTTCCATGCGATCCACGGCATCACGGTGTTTCTGGCTAATTTGTTTATCTTTGGCATATTGTTCAGTGGTTTCTTTAAGGCCGCGAATGCTGCCCCCGGATCGGGATTCGCGGGCAGCAATGGTATTTCGCCCCACAAGGCTTGAGAGACCCGAGCCTCCCCCTGAAGTAGGCTTTTCTTCTGATAGCCGAAATTTAAATACCCAGCCATTTTTTCCTTTTGTCGTTTTGACCTTGGCTACCCGGCCTTCTTCACTAAGTACCGTGACGGCATCGCCAAGATTGAGGGTCTCAACTAACGCGGAGGTGGAAGATTTTTCGGCCGTGACCTTCACACCATCCTGTTTGGCGTACCACGTACCTGCCCAAGAGTAGGAGGGCAGGCTTATAACACTGAACAACACGATGGTCAGCGCAATGAGAGGGTGAATGGAGAACGAGTCTCCAATGTACTTCTGTTTTTTCTGATGGTTGAAAGGTGTCATTTATAGTCTCCGATTAAACTGAACCCTGCCCAAAAGGATGGGTGGGGGAAATCCTTTTTGACGAGAAGTTGCGCTTGACGCAAACTTTTGGCTTTATTGGCTGTGACATAATTCCGATAAAAATGTTTCATGAGTACCGACGTTGAAAGGTCATCCACCCGCCACAACGCGGAGACCAAGGCATGGGTACCGGCATAGATAAACGCGCGGTTGAGACCGATGAGCTCTCCGGCTTCCAGTTTACCAAGGCCCGTTTGGCAGGCACTTAAGGTGACCAAATCTGCGTTGATTTCCAACCCAAAAATCTCTTGCACGGTCAGCTGCCGATTTTCCGGGTTTTCCGAGGCCAGCCAGAGTGAGGACAGCAGCGGATTGCCCTCATCGAATTCCCCGTGAGCCGCCAAGTGGATGATGCCATAGCGGGAGATATTCTTCACTACCCATTCTTTGGTGGCTTTTGTGCCGGTCAGAATATCCATATTGGGATAATTCCATTGGATACTTTTGGCCTCTAATTCGGCCAGTGGAAGATCGTAATTGAAATTTCCTAAATCAGGGTTCCCGATCGCGAGGACTTTGTTATTTTTGATTTCTTGACGTTTAGCGAAGGTGAATTGAAAGACAGAAGCCGAAGGCGCGTAAAAGAGCGGGATGTCATCCACCAGATACGCGGGGCCATGTTTAAGCGCAGCGAAAGAAAGAAAGTGAAGAGGCCCATCGGGAACAATTCCCAAATACTCCAGCTTTGTGATCTCCGGTGCAACTGGCAGAATCAGGGACGCATAGAGTTTTTGTAACTCATCCTCCACTGGTTCCAGATGCTGAACGAGTTGCCGGTAGCGGGTCACTAATCGAGTGAGCTCTTCCTCCTTCGCCGAGATGGTACGAAAAACTGTTCGTTCGTTGGTGATGAGCCACAAGTAGAGTTGATCTTTCGTTATGAAATAGGTCAGTAACCCCACTCCAGGCGCCAAAAGTTGTTGGACCCCTTTCAGGTTTAATGGATCCACAGAGACAAAACTGCTGAGGTCGGGATTTGTCTGTTTCAACTCCAAAACCGCTTCTTGATACCGGATTTTAGTATTGCGATATCGTTTCTCGAGGTCGGCAGGGGGCTTCTCATACGACCCCAGTTCTGACTTGAGCGAATTCACCGTGGAAGCCAAGGTATTGATCTTGTTCCAGGTTTCCTGATCCCCTTCTTTTTTGAACGAGAGCTTTTGATTGCCCAGCAAGTCGATAAAACTTCGGGACCGTGAGCGTTCTAAAAAATTAAAGGCATCATCGGTACGGTTCATGGTAATCAGCAGAGTGATGATGTCCCGGTACAGATCCAGTTTGTTGTTCTGGAAGCTGTTGCGGAGCTCATCAATCTTCAACGTCGCCCGCATGCCTTCCACCACCTCAACACCTTTGGTAAACCAGGTTAATGCGTCAGAGGTCTTTCCCTGTTCCTGCAATAACGTAGCCTTACCCGCCGCCGCCCGCCACTCTACTTCCTTAATGCCATATCGCTGAGATAGCTCATGCGCTCGTTCATAATAGCCAAGAGCTTGTTGAGGTCGCGCAAGCGCCTTGTTTACATTGCCCAGTTCCAATAAGGCTTTGACCCAATTAATGACATTGTGGATGTCGGCGCTGATCTGCTCGGCTTTAAGGAAATGGCCTTCGGCTTCTTCCAATTGGCCCAAGGCCAATAAGGAAATACCGATATTGCGATGGTCATAGCCTAAGCCCCATTGACTCTTGAGGCTCTCGTCAAGGGATTTCGCCTGTTGGAAATAGTCCAGTGCAGTGACGTGGTCGCCCCGTTGCCGGTAGATCAGACCAAGGTTGTTAAGTGAAGAGGCCAACTCGGTTTGAATATTGGAAGACCGACTAAGCGTGACTGCGTCCTGTAAATGGAGCAGTCCTTTGTCGGTGTCATTGAGTGTCCAGTACATTAATCCGCGCGTATTCTCCACCATGATGCGCAACTGCGAGTCATTCGCCCGTTCTGCAATATTATTTGCCTGGGTTAATAATTGGAAGGCCGTTTGATAGTTCCCCTGGAACCAGGCCACATTGGCAAGGTAGAGATCGCCTGTTGCCAGGAGCGCGGGATCATCTAATCTTTTCGCAATAGCGAGGGCCTGGTTGTAGCGTTCAGCAGCCTGGCTGAACAGACCGACTTTTTCAAAGGTCAATCCCACTTCATACAGTACTTCGGCTTCTCCTTTTGGATCTTTTTGTTCCTGGTAAAGCTTCAGGGCGGCCAGGAAGTTTTCACGGGCTTTTTCATACCGCCCCAACCGAAGGTAATAAATACGGCCGATGCGCCGGTATTGAAAAGCCGTGTGCCCCATTTCCCCTATTTCCTGATACAGAGAAAAGGACTGGTTAAATTGTTCCAGGGCTTCCGTATAGGAGCCCATGTTTTCGCGCACAATCCCCAATGTGGCTATGCCTTCCGCCAGACGATCAAGCGCTTCGCCTTGTTTCCAAATTTGGTTGGCATGTTCAATGTGCTTCACGGCAATGTCAAAATGTTCCAGACGGGAATGAAGGATGCCTAAACGATATTCGGCCTCGGCCCGTTCGTTGACGGGCGTCTTTGATGTGAATGAATTCAGCAGTTTTTGCTGAAAGAAAATGCCCTTTTCGTAATTTTTGATCTCAAAAGCGGTTTCCACGGCCAGGGTGTTGAGTTCCTTGAAGTCCTTCCGCTTTTGAGCATGATCGATGAGCGCAAGGGCATGCTCAATGTGTACGAGTGAGGTGGAAAAGTCCTTGGTTTTAAATGCGTTAATAGCATCAGCCACTTCCTGGTCGTAAATCGAGGTCGCATATTTCTGCCGTTCATCGGTATCCATGCCTGCGAATCCGTAGTGGCGGAAAAGGTATTTTGCCGTGTCTTGCCCCCAGATATCCTTAGACGCGGCTACCACAGCTTTATCGGGAGGAAGGCTGTTGAGATTCGATAAATATTGGTTCAGAAACTGAGCCGCAATTTTGGGATCAACCGTAGTTCGGCTCATGATGACATGAGGAAAACCGGCGCGAAGAAGAGAGGAAATCAGCGCCCGTGGAGAAGGCGACGTGGACGGGACGCCGCCGAACAACAGGATCGAATGATGCTGATTACCGGAAAAATCGAGCACTGAGGCAAATTCTCGAACAGCCTTATCTTGCTGAACTTCAAAGGCGAACGCATCCGCAGGTTTAAGAAATGCCGCGATGTTAGTTTTGGCAGCCAGTAGGCGATCGTGAGCCTCGACCCCGCTAAATTGTTGAAGCACAAATGGAATGTCTCCCGCAGTCGAAGGCGTGGAAGCTTGAAAGCCACTTGGCGTGGAGATGTGAGAAAAAAAGAGGCTGCGCTGATGATAGCCATTCAGAAAGTCGTAAAAGTTGCTGACCCAAGTGAGCGGCTTTTTGTCAATCGCCAGTGAAGAGAGGGAGGATTCCAGTTCCTGCGGTATCGAGAGATAGGCAGAGGCCGATTGGCCAAGCCGCTGATGAAATTCTTTATCCCCGGCGATCCCTTTCTCTGTCACTACCAGAGGGCTGTAATGGAGCGTCTTCCCGTTATGAATAAAGCCATGATATCCTCGCATTCCTTGGACTATTTTTAAATAGGGGCGCTGTGCGTCGACTCCCAACGATAACAGTTCTTTGGTTTGAGGATAGGCCCAGAAGGACGCGGTGGCCCATGGATGTTCTTCAAACAGGGCATATAGAACGTCCTGAAGGGCAGCAGCATGTTCTGCAATGGCCGCGTTGTCACCCTGACTTCTGGCTTGCCGAAGTTTTTCGAGTAGCGATTTCAATTCGGGTTCATAGCTGCCCAAGCCTTTGAGAAAAAAGTCCTCACCAAGCGCTTCATAAATGACGCTGGTCATTTGTCGAATGCTCAATTGTTCAGCCACGGTAAAGGCGTCGTCGGGTCGTCCGTCAGTGATCAATTGGTCGACCGAGAGTCGAGTCAGACGTTCGTACGCCGGCCCAGTGTTGGCCTGTCCTGTTCGGGGGTCGGTTTGCGCGGGAAAACGAAGGACGGTCTCAACGGATTTTTCGAGGAATTGTTTCCGCGTGAGAGGGTCGCTGGTATTTTCTGCCTGTGCCAAATACCATAACCAGCTATTGGCTGTTTGTTGATCCTCCACCAGTTTGAGGAGATATTCCCGGATGCGGCTAGAGATCTGAGGCTGGTCTGCTGTTCGTGCTAATTCGGCCTGATTTAACTTCACCAGAAATAGAGCGGGGAGACGCTCACTGCTGGAGAATAAATCTGGCTTCTGCAGGAGCAATTCGGCTTTCTGATAATACGACCACGGTAGCGTTCTGGAGGCAAATTGCTCATGCATGCGTTGAACGGCTTCCTCCGGCTTGAGGTGCTGGTCTGGTGCTGGTTCGGGGAGAAGCGAGAGGAGCAAAGCCGTGTTGGTGAGCGTGTAAAATAAATTGCGGTTTTCATAGTTCCGTTTCTGGAGATCCTGAATGCCGGAGGTGATCGCCTCCACCAAGCTCTGGTCGGGTGTGTGGCCTTGCAGGACATTTTCTACGGCCAGTTGAGAAAGGTTGTAGATGTTGATGCTAGTCCCAAAAGGTACATCCAACGCTCGGGTGACATTCAATGATTGACGAAAGAACTCTATGGCCTGATCAGGCTCATGTAACTTGTGCGAAAGAACTCCTAGATGATTGAGGACAATTGCTTTTTCAGTCATGGTCGCAGCATCCTGTTTCGCCGGAGACTGCTGATTGAGGAGCGCGAGTTTTTTGCGATAAAAATCTCGAGCGGGTGCAGCTTCGTCTAATTGCTCATAGGTGCTGGCAATGTAACTGAACATAAGCTTTTGTTCACCCATCAGATCGAACCCGCTGGCGGCTTGAGAATCGCTTTCACCACCAAGAGCCACATTGACATTGAACAGGCCTGATCCCTTTGAAAGGGTTTTACCACCATCAGCCTTGAGACGGTCTAAGCTGGCAAAGTAACTGCCCAACGCCTGTTTTAGCTCATCCCGTCCACCGGTTTTGCTGGCGCGGCTCAGGTTAAACAAATTAACCCCGATATTTCTCTGCAGAAGGGTGACGTTTTTTTCTTGCCCCAGTTCACGGTTGATATCCAAAGCATGGGCATAGGCTTCAATGGCTTTGGCATGTTGTCCGATGTCCTGGTGGGACAATCCGATGCGTTCCAGAATTTCTGCTTTAAGGCCAGGTTGGTCGGGAGGAACGATACGCAAAGCCAACTGATATTGCACCAACGACTCTTCACTGTGTCTGGATTTAAAACTGGCCTCTCCATAATTTTTACGATAGAGCATTTCGGTGACGTTCTCTCCGGTCGGAGCGAATTGAACCTCCCGCTGCCGGTAATGCCGATAAGCTTCGCGGGCACTCGAAAGTGCCAGATAGGTGTTCCCCAAATTCAAGAGCAGTTGTGATTCCACTTCCGGGAAGCGGCTAACGTCGTTCATCTCCAGTGCGATGCGATACTCTTGCTCGGCTTTCTCAAGATACCCTTTGTTGCCGGAAGTCCGTTCAGTTTGTTCGTAGGCCCATCCCAGTGTTTGATGAACATACCCCATGGCGGGATCTTTTTCCATGGCACGTTGAAGCAGGCGGATCACCAAGGGAAGATTCGGCGGCTCGGTATACGATAACGCCAAGGCTTGGCCATATTGATACACCGCATGATCAGGATTTGCTTTGACTAAGTTGGTATACCAAGCTTGGACCTCTTGGGTTTCCTTGAGCATGGCTTTGGTTTCGATATATGCCCGGTGGGCTTCCACGGATTCAGGATATTGATCGATGAGCTGTTTAAGAGATTTTGCGGCAATGCGTGTCTCCCCCACCTTCCGATCTTTTAGCGCTTTTTTTACCAGTTGTAAAATGAGAAGACTCTTGCTTCTTTCGAGTTCAGCCTGATCTTCTCCGGTAAATTTGCTCAAGGCGGCATAGGTATCCGCCGCTTCTTGATACCGTTCCGCGCCCGAAAGAATCGTGGCTTTTTTTCGATAGGCCTGGATGAGGAGATCGTTGGGAAGGTCCTGAGCCGAGACGATAAAACCCAGGGTTTCCAGAGCAGACAGTTGTTCTCCCTGTTCGTAGTAAAGGTCGGCGATGGTGAGTCGAGTGGTGGCGATCAACACGGGAAGGTCGCGGTGCTGGGAGATCAACGCGTTTAATGCTGTCACGCGATCTTGAATCGTCTCTCCCTGCTGGGAGAGAGAAATGACCTTTTGAATGGCACGTTTACCCCAGGAAGATCGTTCGCCGAATAAGTGAATCACATCCACGAATACACGAATCACATTGGGAGCGTCTCCCAGAATCCGGTAGGTTTCGCCTCTGGTGAATAGGCCTTTGGCACGAATCTCCTTATTCGGCACGTCGTCGACTTTTACCAGGTAATCCAACGCCGTGAGAGGATCTTCCGCAAAGAGGTAAAGTCGTCCGGCCTCTATCAAGGCTTGGCCGTAAACCTCTTCTATGTTCCGGTGCTCTTGCCCAATGGCCATGAGCTCAGACGCGCCTGTGCTAACTAACCGGCGTCTCGCTGAAGAGCTGACGCCCTTGGCCTGCTCTTGAATATTCAAGACAATGGTGTAAATCCTGGCTAATGCTCCGATCCGGCCTGATTGTTTGGTGTAGGGTTCCAAAGACTGGCGAGCAGCAAGAAAGTTTCCTTCTTGTGTCTGTGCCTCGGCGAGAGAAAAATCGAATTCTGCTCGTGCGTCAGATGGCTGTTGTGCTAACAGATTGTGAGAAATGTTAGTCAGAACCAAGAGCGCCATATCCATCTGGCCATGATCTTGATACGAGGCCACCAATGTTTTGGCTTGATCGAGGTTGGTATAGTCTTTGAGGAACGCGGGGATATTGATCCGGAAAATATCTCCGGCTTTCAAATCGGAGTAATACAGGAAATCCCCCGAAACAGCAGGGTAAAGATGAAATTGGTGCGCCGGAGTGATCCGATAAAGGCCTTGGAATTGATGCGACTGCGAGTCCCGATATTTCATCCAAATAGACGATTCATCATCGGTATCGACTAGCCCATCGCCGTTGGTATCTTGTTCATATCGGGCAAAAAAGTGCGGGCGGTTCGTAGTAGGCTCTGCCGGGTGACGATCCAACACCGGCCAGAGATCCAGAGCATTCCCATCTTGACCGAGTGGAGTTGAGCTTTTGTCCTGAAGATTCATCAGAGTCAGCTGTGTGCCATTGGAATACAGGAGCTGTCCCTGGCCATTTACGGAAAAGCTGGTGGCTTGGGGCACGATCAATTCTTCTGATTGTTTTGAAAAAGATTTCCGGTAAATGGCTGACGTGCCTTGAAGCGGATTGCGTTTAAGATAGAAAAATCCTTTTTCTTCTTGATCCCACTGTGGAAAGGAATCGCCGCTGCTTAAATCCGTGAGTCGTTCCTCCTTACGGGTAATGAGGTCCAGGAGATACACATCGCCGCGTGGATCGGATTGACGCGACACATACAACAGTCGGGTGCCATCCCGGTTCAAAGCGGGTTCCTGGTCACTGGCCGGATGCGTGGTCACCTGACGCGGAAGCGCGAGGGAAGAAGTTCCAAGTGGCTGTATCCAAATATCCGCATTCCCGGAGCGCATGGAGACAAAGGCCATGCTCTGCCCATCCGCAGAGACGGCTGGTTGATAGTCAAAAGCGGGATGCGTAGTCAGCCGTTGCTGCGGAGAGCCATATGAATGTGTGGCTCCCAGAAGAAATAGACAAAGACAGAGTAAGTGGATGCAACGATGTGTGTTCATAGAATCAATGACGTGATAGGCAATAAGAAAAAGGTTAAGCGTTTCTTATCAACAATTTCAAACATTCCACACCCTTGGAGTGACAGGCAAGCGTTAAATGGAGTACCCAAAGCCCGGCCATGTGAGGTTTTCATTTTTGCGTTTCTTTTTGAATCCATTTCCCGCTGTCCAGTTGAATGTGTTCTCCCTTGAGGGCTTTATCCCGATTGAGAGCGGCAAACATTTTGTGGACACGTGGCGTATCTATGGAGGAGAGGGTCTCGTTGGTCTCAATAATCCGGCTCATGATGATGAGACGATCCTCATTTTCTTCCTTGAGTAGATTATCGACAAATGCTCGAGCAGATAGTTCGACTTTTTCCGGCTCCAGGAGGGTGATACCACCTTTATTATTCTCCCCGATAATCCCCAGGGATTTATAGCGATTGAGATCGTCCTTGTTAAATGACACGCGTTGGAGCGCGCGCACAACGTTTATTTTCCCCGGAGGGAGTGCCTGGGTTTGTTTTAATTTTCCTTTCGGATCGATATAACGAACGGACGCGAGTAGCATGACTTGCTGATTGAGTTCTTGATACGTGCCGAGCACCTGATTTTCTAATGCTGTGCGTTCATCAATCACGGTGACGCCCACCAAGGGGCCGCCACAACCGGTGATTAATACGAGAAAAATGATCGCAATGATGCGGTTCCTCGGATCGATTCCTAACGTGCGCATCAGAGTGTTGAGTGGTATTGGAAGATGGGGCATGAGAAATCGACTCCTTGTGAGGCTAGAATATTGTTTGTCTTGTCAAATCAAAAAAAATTCACCGCTTGCCCTCTTAATGTAACTGTAGCTCTTCGGCTTGGCTCAGGGCAGGCGCCACAGCTCGATTAGGCCATGACTTCGCGAGATGCTTCGTGAGCCTTAGCATGACACTAGATAGAAGGATTGGCAATTACTGAAGCACTATTTCTCCATCCGGCGTCAATGAGTAAGTCTCTGCTCCGATCAATTTCAACACCTTCGCCAGGTCTTCCCAATTGGGGATGGCAGCAGTGAGTTTTTCGATATTTTTCATCTTGGAGATTGGGATCCGGTCTAGCTTAAAGGTGGAGATCAGGCTCTCCTGAAAATTAATCGTCAGACTCAATTGGCCTCTAGCCACTTCCACCGTCACCTGAGAGGGATTTGCGAATTTTAATTTGGCACGGACATTGGAAAGTGTTGGATTACTTCCTTCCGGGTCCAAGAATACGAGAAGGCGATCCAGCGCTTCTTTACCGATATGCGTAATGTGAAGATTGCATTCCAATCGGCTTAAATCCACGGCTCCCGTAGCATCCTGCAGAATGGTAGTGAGTCCAATGGTTGCGGCAATCTTGCTATCGCCCTTAATTTTAGATTCCGTCTTGAAGAGTTGGTTGGCATCGAGATTTGCCACTTCAAGTTCCGCTGAGATACGGAGGGGATGTTCGGCGGCGATGATTACATTGCCTCCTATTCCTCCTCCCAAAAGATTCATGACGAGATTTTGAATTTTGAGAGACTGTTGTTCAAACGACAGATTGGTTGAGAAATTTTGAACCGTCAATGGCCCGAGCTGGAGACGTTGAATAGTGAGGGCCTGTCCTTTCCGGGAAAACGACCTGAGTTGGGCAATCCGGTCGGACGGTTGGAATTGTTTTTTCGGTGGAGTCTTGAGTCCATCCCGTTTAGAAGTCAGTGTTTTTCTGAGTTGTATCCCACCGTTCATGCCATGCAGTTCAGTGCCATCACGAGTCAGGGAGAGTGTGTCAGCACCGACCTTCACAGAGGCGTAAAGGCTTCCTTGTTCTTTTTTGAGTAAAGACAGAGTGACTAGAGTCTTTCCGGTTCCCTTCAGCCCCAAGGGTTGCAAGGCTTCTTGAAAGTTTTCTACATCCACAGCCAGGCGGCTTTGTAGTTGAGCAAAGAGTTTCGCCAATTGGGTGCCGCGAGGCGTTGTGGAGGACAGTAGATCACGCAGGCCTATCACTGAACCCTTGAGGGAAAGATCCATTCCCTTGGACGTTAGATGGATCGGGTCAATCTGGACTTCATTGAGATCGGGAGACTTCATGCTGACGTGCAGGGAGGTGTCGGCTAATTCCCTGATCGGAAGCGTATCCGGCAAGTGAATCTTATTAAGCGTCATATCAGTTGTGAGCTGAGTCTGCGGTGTCGCTTTAGGGGAATAGGCTATCTTCATGGTGCCGTTGCCTCCCCGGACCTGGTACCCCGCGACGGCTCCTTCAATATCTTGCAGCGTCAGCTGTCCATTAACTTTCAATGGCAGGGTCAATTTATTGAAATCAGCGGCTTGAGGAACTTTACCCGCAGCTCGCAGGGTCAGCTTGACTTGTCCTTTTGGATTGATCGCCTCAACGCCCCTCATGAGAGGGCCCGATAAATGGGGGAGAAGGTTACCCACATGAAGAAGGGGAATCTGCAGATCCACATCAAATTGTTGATTTGCCTTTTTAAACCGGCCTTTCACGTCCATATCCAATATATTTTTGCTGCTCACCTGCAAGTTATCTAGTCGGTAATCATGTTTAAACACATCTTCTTTGGTTTTGGAAGACAGACTGAGCGAGGGTAGGGTAGCTGTTAGCGAAGAATCCTGGAATTTCAGATTTCCGAGCGTAAGTTGAAGCTGGTCTTGTGATCGCAGGCTGGTGGGTTGATAGGCCGGCGAGAGATTGCCTTGAAAGGAAGACTTCAAGCTCACTTGGCCGGTTCCAATCGTCACCTTATCAGTTGCATGGAAGTCGGAGAGATTTGAAGTGAGTCCTATTGTTCCTTGGAAGGCACCATTTTTTTCCTGATAGTCGGAAGAAACCAGGAAAGCGAGTTGCTGCACGGTGCCTGCCGCGCTCAAGGATTTTAATTTTGCCTGTAGGGAGGGGAGTTTGAGTGTGGCAACAACTTTTGCCCATTCTGGACGGAAATCCGGATGAAGCACTGCAGTGGCTTGAAGCACGAGCGTATCCGATTCGCTCCCACTTTGGAGTACGAGTCCTTTAAGCTGATCCTTGGGTATGAGAGCGAGTATGGCGTTAAGCTTAGGCGATAGACGTGCCTCAAGAGAGGCATCCATTCCTTCCTTGGGAGCAGGATGGGGCTGCAACGCACCTTTCAGTTGCAGGGTGCCATAGGGGCTTAGATCGACGTTTAGACTTTTCACCTGGACGTGACGGGTTTGATGATTACCAGTGGTATCAAGGGCTAGTTTAAAAGGCAACGTAACAGGTGTCCCGACGAGATCTGGCGGAATGGTGGTAGTGCCGCTGATGCCTAGATTGCCTGAAAATAGACCAGAAGCAAGACCGTTGCCGGCCAGGGAGAAGTCGAGATTTTCAACACCATAGGATTGAAACGCCAGATTTTGAGAAGAGACCTTTGCCGACAAGGTTCCCTCAGTGGGTTGATTGTTTTGGACACGAACGTCTTTAGCCTGGATGTCCAGTGAGCTAGACCCAAGTGCGAGCGCTAACGATGGAAGATTCACCTGAATATCCTGGCCTTGAAGGCTCGCTTGGATGGTTCCCAGAAATTGACCGTCCGGCAGGGTGCCTTTGATAGAAAGAGTGGGAGACAGCGATCCTTTAATAGTCGCTGAAGCCCATTCGGGTGGTACAAACTCATGTGCCAGCTTTATGATAGATTCGAGGTTAATTTGTGTGTCATTCAGAGAGAGATTAGTGTGGACTTGTGTGAATAAATCATCGATGGTTCCTGACAAGGACATGCGCCACGCCGAATCTGAGACTAGTGTCAACTCCTCAAGATTAAGGTGTTGTTTGGGAAGATCGAATTGCGTGTTAAATGTTATTTTTAAAGGTAATTGCGCATGCTTTCCTTGAAAATTCAGAGCCAGTTGGCCAATGGTGAGCTGGCCCTTGAGGTTGGCATTTTGAGGTGAAACCATTCCGGAACTTTGAAGATTGATATTCGACAAGGTGGCTTGCAAATCTGGCGAAACAATGACATGTACCCGACTATCACGAATGACCAGCGTACTCAGGTTGATTGATATGGGAAACAATTCGGTTGGAGGGGGAGAAACTGGCTCCTGAGGACGGTCTTTGGTGAGCTCAGGAAGATTCAGTGAAATATTGGCTTGTTCAATGGCTATCTTGTTAATGGTCAATGTGCCCTTGAGTAAACCAAGCAGCGAATAGTCCAACGCGAGTCGCTCGAGTGTCAGAGGGGGTTGATCGGCTTTACGGAATTCTAAATCTCCGACTTGTAAGCCCGTTAAGGCATTGAACGATAGGGATCGAATCGTAACCTTGCCCTGAAGGAACTCTGACAGCTGAACTTCCAATTGTTGCCGCACAATGTTAGAAGGAAACCAATAGGTCAAAAGCAGGCCAAGAATTAAGAAAAGACTCGCCAAGCCTAGAGTAAGCCAGAAGAACCACTTCATCATTCTTCGTGCTGTGGTCGTCGGGGGGTGTGAGGGAGATACGGCTGGGGATTCTTCAGAAGTCATCGTGAGCCGGAATTCATTGTTATTTCAAGGAAAAAGTGCCTTGATTTGCGGGAAGGATAGGCAATTCAACCGCACAAATCGTAGTATCTATGACCGCCGCTCTCCGGTCAATGCCAATTTATATCGATTAACTTCCACAGAAAATTCGAATTACGTCTGCGGCATTTCACAGAGGAGATCCGCGCGCTGTGGCGATTCTCGGCGGCTGCGTAGATTCGCCGCTAATGATGCCGATATCAGTGGGGAGTATCGCGGCTGGGTTGGTGAATGGTTAGTAGAATTTATTGCTTGAGCATCACGAAAGCATTAAAAATCCCCGCTCTCGCGGGGATGATGCTTGTGTTTATTAAGTGATGTTGCCCAATTTCAAGGCTTGACGAATTTCAAGGTCCAGCGGTCAGTGTTGCCGGTTACTGTTTTACGGCCGACCTCATAGCGAAGTTCATCATCAGCCCGATAGTGCAGGTCTGAAAAATCTACAAATTTGAACCCGGCAGACTGAATTTCACGAATGGCTAACACTGGATCAGTCCGACGTTTATTTTCAGGCGTATCGCCTTCCATGTGGCGTCGTGTGTGGTCAACGACAGCGTAAACTCCACCGGATTTCAAGGCATCAAAAGAAGCCTTGTTCATAGCCGTACGACCTGCTAAATCAAAATTGTGATAATTACGAAATGTCAGCACCATGTCCACATTATTTACACCCAGACCAGTAGTCTCAAGGGTATAAAGGCGGGCACCTTTCGGTTTGTACATCTTCGAGTCTGTGGCGACAATCTGCACATCCTTAAACCCGGGTTCAGTGATGACGGACTTGGAAATATTATCTGTACCGAACGCAGCGTAATATTTACCGTTGTCATGGACAACGGGTGCCAACAATTTGGTGTACCAGCCGCCACCGGGAATCAACTCAACAATCTTCATGTTATCCCTGAGACCGAAAAACTTAAGCGTATCGATCGGGCGACGGTTGGAGTCACGCTCTTTTTCAGCATCGGTTCTGACTTGTGCTGCCATTGCTACTTTCAGCTTGGCCTCCACTGCGTCAAAATCATCGGCAAGTGCCAATCCGCTAGAGACTATCAACAAAGCGCTAAGAAAATATTTCATAAGAATTCCCTTTAATTCAAATGCAAAAATGCAGTGCGCAAGCATAAAGGAATTAACCGCTGCTGGAAACAGCTTAGCCCGGTTAGATTGAATGAAATGAAGCCTTCATCATAGATTTTCTTTAGCAACCAGCAAAGCATCCAAAAAAATATTTTCTAAATCATGGTATTAGCGAGTTAATGTTGTTACAAACCATTTTGCTCACTCTTTTTTCGTCAACCAATTAAATTCGGGAAAGAATTGCATCTGTGTTTGCCTCGACTGTGCGGCCATCGACCCTGAAGTGACCTTTGCTTCCCGACATGCAACTGTTCGCTTCCGGTTGAACATATGATCGGCAGTTACGCGTCGAGTCTAGGAAATCGATGTGCTAGCAGCCTGTCGGATATCATAAGTGGGCGTTTTTTCTGGTCAACGGCCAGGAACTCAGCTACCCTACAATTATAGGCTGAATGAATGGATGTTACTGGGTTTGCGTCCCGGCCTTCACGTTGAAGGCGACCCAGCCGCCTCATTACCGATGCACACCTAAACACCGAGAACAATGATGAAGAATCTGCTGATCCTGCATCTGGAAAGCATCTCCCAACTGACGCTGGCGATACATCGGCAATGCTTCCCTAACCTCGACCGCCTGCTCAGTGAGTCGCTACGCTATGAGAACTATTTCTCTGCTGCAACCTCGACCCGGATGGTCCAGACTTATCTCTTCCACGGCAACGACTTCGAGCTGGATCAATTTGCCGCATACAGTGATGCCGTGGCGGCAGGCAACTGCGATCATCTGTTCGCGATCCTCAAGACACATGGTTACCACCCCGGATTGGCCTGTCTGAACCTGTACCACGATCAAGTTCCCGCGAAATTCAGCGTCTGGCCCAAGTCAATCTCGGTCCCGTTCGATTCGGCCGACCCAGAGGCGGTGATGGCTGAAATGAACCGCATGAGCGACGAAAGGCCATTCGCGGTTTTTTTCTGGAATCTGATCAGTCATATCGAACACAGCGGAGTCTATGCCTACCAAGCCAGCAGCCTGACCCATCGGCTTCAGAACGCCTACCGAAAGGCGGATGAAATGATCGGCGAACTGCTTCGGCAGCTGCAGGGCAAGGGAGCTCTTACCGATACCCTGGTCGTCGTCTATGGCGATCATGGCGACGATTTATGGGGTCACGGCTTTAAGGGCGGCATGGTGCACGGACTCGAGCCTTACGCGAACATGGTCTGGACACCTTTTGCGATCTGGTCTGGCGGCAAAAACGCGGGAGTGGACAACCGCTTGGCCAGCACCATCGACATCCGCGCCACCTGTCTCGACATACTGGGAATCGAGCACCACGATCATTTTCCATTTGCTGGCAAAAGCTTGCTGACGAGCGGGCAATCGCAAGTCTACTCCCAGAACTTCATGGCCAACCAGCCAGACAGCCTGGAGTTGGACATTGCTCGCACGATCGCCGTCTACAATGACACCTATTGCCTGCTGGTCAGTTCCCGCGGCCTGGAAATGTACGCCTATCGCCTCGACCCGATGAACCACTGCAATTTGCTGTACTTCCATGAACTCACGCCCGAGGGCAGCCTGCGCCTACTGGAAATCCCGGGGGCCAGACCACACTACCTGAGGGCCATTCCTGAAGGCGAAGCCATATGTCACAGTATCAGTCGCAACTTCGCTGAATTACGCGGGAAGTTGTCTGAACGTATCGCCGCCAAATACACCTGTCTTAATGAAAAACTGCCCGGTGGCCAGGTTTCCACCTGGCCACCGGATATCCTGAACCGCATCGAGACAACGGGACGTAATGCGTTTTTCAATGTGAAGATATCAACACCTACGCGCCCAAGCCACCGGTTTTATTGAAAAGCAAGGCATGCATCGTTGAGGCCTGCTCTACCCACTGCAGATCAAGCTTCTATCTACAGTGGCGGCATGCTCGAAACCTAGGTAGCGTTGGGAATAAAACGGTTGACCTTAGACGCATATCGTCTCCGCTGTCTCCGCACTGAAATCTGGAGAGCCAGCGGGCACAATTCATCCGGTTAGCGATTGTCCTTGCGCACGATTTGCTTGTCGAAAGGCCCGACAAAGGATTTAGTCGGATCCAGTGCCTGTTTGATATCGCTGATGGGAGTACGATTCAATACTTCGAGCAATTTCTTGATATAGGTACTCGATATATTCTCGGTTCGTGGCAGATATATCACCTCGCAATAAACCCTGAGATCGTCGAATCGTCCCTCCCAGTCGTTGCCCATACCAAAAATAGAAACGCCGTAACGGCGGATGTCGTCTGCCTTCTGCTCGCCATTCTGTAGGGCGATCGCCAGATTGACACACTTCAGGTTACGGATGATTTGTATGCGGTTCTCGAAGTCGAAAATAGTTTGCTTGCCCCTGAGTGCATTGAATTCATCAGTGGTGACGCCGACGACGAGTTCGTCTCCCAAGGCCTTCAGACGGTTCAAAAGGCTGAGATGACCTGTGTGGAATAGGTCGAACGTGCCATAAGTCAGGACTATTTTTTTCATTCACAACGCCTCTGGCAAATTCACGACATACGCATTGTATTCGGTTGGCCGAATCGTCCCTCCGCAGGCACACAAGAGCGTGGAGCGTCAACCTTGAACCGCTCGGTCACCACGACAATTTCGAATTGTATCTTGCAATTTCAAGCGTAGCCGCTGATAAGCGCAGTTTCATTTCTATTTTTTTGATCACTATAGGTGATAAATTGATTGCTTAAGCTTGATAATTGCAATTAAATCATGCTACGTCCAAGTGCGCTTGCGCACATCTATGGTGCGGCCATCTTTACGCCTCAGACTGGAGAGTTACTCGGCTATTCTGCTGTGGTGAGGGAGGTCATCGACTGTTGCGTATAAGGAAACGAAAGCGCAGCAAGCGCTATCGGGAGTCGTAGGGGTTAATGGTACGTTCGAGTCTCGGGAGCAACATAACCTCAGACGAGGGGAGCGATCTTGCTTTGTTCGTGCAATCGAATAGTGGAGAATCAGGGGATTGCCATTTTGCTAATAACCACTCCCTGATGTAATCAGGACATTACATAGGAATCTCTATACCAAGGACAAGCTGAAGCCCCGCCTTTTAGGCGGGGCTGATGCAACTGTTTACTATCTGGATAATCTAGAAGTTAGCAATTAATGAAACTCTTGCAGCAATGGGCGATCCTGGTGAGATATTGTTGTTATTGTGAGCGGAAGCGTAATAATTTTTATCAAACAGGTTTTCGATGTTTAACTGTGCACGCAGATTTTTATTGATTTTGGCATACACAGCTGCATCCACGCGAGTAAAGCTTCCCAAGCGAACGGTATTGTCAGTTGAAGTGAACATAGAGCCACGATTTATAACCCCCAGCCCAACACCCCATGTCGGATCGATGTCATACCGGTTCCACAATGAGAATGTGTTCTTTGGAAGCTCGGCCAAGACTGCCCCTTTTTGGGCGGTAGAGGATAAAGAGTTGGTAATGACACCATCTTGATAAGTGTAACCTCCCATGACGCTCCAAGCCGGTGTAATACGACCTGCCAAACCTAACTCAAAGCCTTTATTACGCTGGCCACCACCTAAAACAGAGATGGCTGCATTGTTCGGATCTGGAATAATCACATTGGTACGATCCAGCTTAAACAGGGCAGTTGTCAAAGCCAAGTCAGGATGAATATCCCACTTGGCTCCAACTTCCACATTTTTGAATTTTTCAGGTTCAAGCGCCGCATTGGTTACTGATAGCGAAGTAAGCTGTTCACCTGCTCTGGGCACGTATGACAAACTATAACTGGTATAAATTGATACTTCATCAATTGGCTTGTAAACCAATCCGGCTCTTGGTGAGAAAAAATTATCTTTGACATTTAATGCAAGAGGATTAGCGGGGTTTTTATTAATAAAATCCACCTCGATTCTATCGTAACGCACTCCTAGAATAGCTTGTAATTTAGGCAATAACTTGATCTGGTCTTGCACATAAAGCGAGGTTTGTTTTGTGACGCTATTATTGTCACCGTCTGTAGCCGATAGCTTGTATGTGAGGGGAACAGTAGTAAGAGGGTTGTTAATAGGCACGTTAACCGTCGTGGCTGAATTGTTGAAATATCCAGTATTCCGAGTGCTATCCGTATCCTGATGACCTATTTCGACACCAACTACCATATCGTGTTTAATTCCACCTGTGTCCAGCGAAAACAACAGGTCAGTCTGGTTAAAAAAGTTATCGCGCTTTGTTGTATTGTTATAAGCACTAATAGCTACAGTGGATGCAGCAGTGACTCCGGCACTTGGGTAAACGTTCTCATAAAATTTATCTTGTGTAGCATAGCGAGTGCGGTTACGAATCATTACTTCATTATTAAATTTATGTTCGATAAGCCCATTGACGGCCTTAAGCTCGGTGTCAGCATTGCTTCGATCAGGATCGCCAAAAAATGTTGATCTCTTGGTATCGATAGGACGACCATTTAAGGAAGGTATACCTCGATCGGCTGTACGCTCATCCTTGAAATATTCTGCATTGAGCACGACTTTGGTATTATCACTCGGCATAAGCGTGACGGTAGGATTAATTCCATATCGTTTCAAATCTACGCCATCACGGAAACTACCCGAGTTTTCATACATGGTATTAAGACGGACAGCGGCAACTTCATTCATGCCTTGGCCAACGTCCAGTGCCACGCGCTTGGTATCAAACGAACCCGCTTGTACCGAAAGTTCGCGTATCGGGTTCCAACCCGCTTCTTTAACCACCCGGTTTATTACGCCCCCAGAGCCACCTCGACCAAAGATCATTCCATTTGGGCCTTTAAGTACTTCAACTCTTTCTATGTTGTAGAGATCGCGAAAATACTGCACATCATCCCGTATACCAGAAACAAAATAGTCTCCCGTAGAGCGGTTGCCCCGGAAAACCAGCGCATCCCGATTCCCTTCCCCTTGTGAAATCCCCATGCCCGGGACATAGCGCACGGTATCTGCCATGCTCTGTATGGCCTGATCTTTGATCATAGCCTGTGTCACCACAGATATAGATTGCGGCGTATTAAGCAGAGGAGTGTTTGTCTTGGTTGCAGTGCTTGTACTCTTTATTGTATATCTAGTAGGACTTTCATTTGCAGAGACCACTATTTCTGGCAGCATAGTTTCTCTATTAATTTTCTTAGGGTTTGATTTAGATGTTTGTGCATTTTCCTCGACAGGCTCATTACCCTGCGCTACTGCGACACCCGACAAAGAAATAGTGGCTACTCCAAAGCTGAATAACGCGCTATTCATAGCGATGGCGAGCTTATTTTGGCGATGATTGCATCGGGTTTGGATGTCGGCATTTTTTTGCACCAAGGTAGGGATGCATTTGATGTTACTGGTATAACTCATGGTTTCTCCAAATTAAAATTAATAAATTACCACTGGTGCTTTGTTGAAAATCAAACAAAATCATTAAGTTGAATTAATGTGGCGCAATAATTTCGGTAGTATCCGGCTACAAAGCGCATGAAATATGGGTTACCGCTTGTATAAATCCGCGATGATCAGATCGCTCAAGAGGTTTGGTTGGTCAGCAACACCAGCTTTTGCCTAGGTTCGAATTGAACTCCAAGTTCGCTAAACATCGTATACACCTTAGTGGAGCTATGTCTAAGTTGATTACGCTTAATTATAAATAATAATACAAGTGATAATGATTCGTAATTGTATTGAAATAGTGAGATAAATGCAAGGCTTAAACCTTATCCAATTCGTAATAAATTTGAAGGAGTATCAAATTTCAAACGAGATGTGATCCTGAGAGGCCGAATTTCTGAATCAATCATGATGCAATACAAGGTAAATGACATGGGAAGTGAGCACAGCATAGTCTTGATACGAAGGCGATAAATTATATTGAGTAACACTGTGTTGTTACGAAAAAAGGTAAGCAGACCATCCGCAAAGCGGCTGCTCGAGAAATTTCTATTTTTATAGGTCGCTAAAGAAACTTCGGGATCAGCTCTAACACTCTTACACGTGTATTCAGGGGCACTAGCTAAGTAGCACACTGAATCCTGCAATCTGAATAGATATACCCCCGAAATTCCGCGTTCGAATTTCGTTCTAAATTTTACATTTCGTTTGATCTTGATATTTGTTATGGTTCACGGCAAGATGCGGCTATAAAGGTACTTTTTCTACCGCTTCGTTAGGTATTGCAGCATTGCCTTCTATGCTGCGTTTACAGGAGATTCACCATGGAAAGCAATGATCAAGACAAGAGCAAGCTGACAGAACAGTACGACAAGCTTGCAAGTAAATTCAATGAATTTTATTTGGCAGGAAAGGAACGTGGGCGTGAGTCAATGTCAGTGGCGCTCGATAAAGCCAACGAGCATCTGGCTTCACTTGGGGAGTTCAGCGCTGAACGCGGGGAAGAAATGAAGCAATACCTTGCCCGCGACCTGGATCAGACCATATTGGATGCCCAGAAACTTGGCGAAGAGGCCAAAGAACGATTTCACCCGGCTCGAGTGGGCGCAGGAGCACTTTCTTCCCTCGCAACCGTGCTGGAAATGACCGGTAATGCGTTGCGTTCCCTGAGTAGTAAAACAAAAGAGACACTTACGTACAAAACAGGCGAGATTACATCCGCTGGCACATTGACCTGCCAGGCGTGCGGGCAGCAAATGCAGCTCAAGAAAACAGGGCATGTCCCGCCTTGCCCAAAATGCCATGGCACCCTTTTTAACAAAGGCTATTAATTACTCGGGCATCGGTTGCTTGCAACGCACCGGCTTTGCTGTTTTGTGACACCTCTCTTTCTAAACTTAACCGAATGTTGGTGACCAGCTTTTCAGCTTACTTCATATGTCGATGATTGGCCATTTGCTGCACATCACAAATCCGCGTGTTGCTTCGCGCCAGCTATTATTCATATCACGCTGCAGTTCGATCACATGCACAGACTCTCTGGAAACTGCGAAATGCGCATTGAGTGCAGCGCATATCTCAGCCTGCCCCATTACGCTTGCTTCCGCTTCCAAGCGCACGGGAGCCAAAAAACGTATGCGCGACAGGATAATCCAGCAGCTAGTTGGTGTTGTTTGCGGTAGTGAGCCAACTGGATGGTGTATCCACCAGCCGGACAAATGGTTGTCTGATACGCCGGGGATGGGTGTGATGGGAATAAAATACTTTCCTGCTTGAGTTACAGGATAGAACAAATAGCCTTTGATGAAGGCCTGTGTTTTCTTCAGCACTACCCCATTTGGCAGAGCTGCGCGTCCGGCGGGTGTGTGGCCTAATTGAAGTTGGTATTGGAATACGCGATCCAGTTTAATATCGAGCCGGTCGCACACGGCACGGCCTATGAATGCGTGTTGTTCGGACAGCGGTTCAGCTTGCAAATAGAACTTGACGGCGGCTTCCCAATGACAAATATTTCCATCGGCATCGCGAAATAAAAAATCATATTCTCCCAAGGTGCGTTGCGCGTTTTGAACCTGCAAATTGGTGGCGATGATTTGTGTATCAGGTATGTACGCTAAAAAGAACGCAATGAGTGATTCAAAATAGTGGCCGAGGCGACGTGTTGGACGCTGGGCAATAAAATCATGCAGGCTGCGAGGCTCAATGTCCAAAGCAATTAGCCACTGGGCACATGTTTTTAATTGCGCGCGACACCAGACATCTTCCACCACGCGTCCGGTATAAGCGGGCCAAGTTTCATCCAGCAAACCAGGCGAACCGATAGCCCACGCAAGGTCGCGAACAATAGGGTCGCGCAATGAGTCCATGAAAGTATCTCTCGGAAGAGGGGACATGTTGACTAAACAGGCTTATAGCCAACGCTGATGAGGATTTCAACGTTTAACCAAATGCCTTGCTCATCGGCAAGCAGTTCAATCTCTTCCTGATGTGCTGGACGGAAGCGTGCTAAATCAGAGGAAGAAAGCTGATTCAATAAGCCACGGAAGCCGCTATACCATAAAATATCCCACCACTCTTCAAACCTGGCAAGATGATATCCAACATGATGTGTGTGTATATACAATTGTTCCAGTCCCGCTGATTGATACAAAGTGCGGATTTTCTCTGCACTATCCAGTCGCTTCCAGGATAGGGATGGTATAGCAACCCCATAAGTTAGAATGCGTTCGATGAATTTTTGCGACAGGGGTTCCATAACCGCACCTGTAAAACTTGAGATTCCAATAGCGCCGCCGGGTTTAACATGCTTGGCGATGGACTTGAGTCCGGCCTCCATATCAGGCAGGAAGAATATGCCAAAGCCGCAACAAGCAGCATCAAATGAATCGACGGTAAAAGTCGAATCCTCCATATCCCGGCAGTGAAATTCGAGATTGCTTAACTGCTGGGCCTGAGCTTTGACCTTGGCTTTTGCCAACATTCCATCAGATAAATCAATGGCCGTCACATGTCCTGCGCCCAGCCGCTGTGCACAAGCCAGCGCAACCGAACCTGTACCCGTGGCCACATCCAAAACATGCTCGTTTCCAGCAAACCTCATATTAAGTGTGGAACTTGGTTGTAATCACACAATCTTGGCACTACTGCCTTGCTATCGTTATTATTAATGATAATTATTATCAAATATATTGACATTAAAAATGATAATCATTATCATTTGATCAGTTGTTGCTATAGAGCACATAAAATTTAAATGCATACCATCTTAGCCGGTGGCCATATTGTCCACTCACTTGGAAATAATCAGCAAATTTAGCCAGTCAATTTGTAGCAATCAATCACGAAGAGGAAAACATGAATGCAATGCTAATAGGTGCGGATCGTTTGGGAAATATTCCAAAGCTGCTTTCTGATTGGAATATAAATATCACCCAGCATATCACTGGTCGACATGTGTCACATCAGCGAAAACCACAAGGATTACCCAAGAATACGGAACTTTTGATATTATTCACGGATTTTCTGGGACATAATGTGATGCGCCATTTTCGTAATATGGCGCAAACTCGAGGTGTACCTTTTATTGCTTGCCGTCGATCTGCAAGTTGTCTTGCACAGTCACTGGAACATTGCTTTAACGGAAAAATTGATCCTTCAAAATGCCAAAATTGTCCATTTCGCCCCTGATTTTATTTATCGCTTTCTTGCTCATACTATTTTCAAGCTTGGCACAAGCCTTAGAACACGTTTACCAACAACCGGAAAATTTTGTTAATGAACAATTTAAGGCAAAACCGAAAGTAAAATTAATATTGCTAACCAAGGAGATGCAGTCTGAGGTTTCTCGCATCCTCGGCCATGCACCCAGAAAATTGCGTCAACGATATTGGACTGATGGTTTACGAACGTTATGGATTTTAGAAGAGATAGGTAAAACCGATCCAATTACCGCAGGCTTTGTCGTAAAAAATGGTCGCATCGAAAAGGCTAAGGTTTTAATTTATCGTGAGCATAGGGGAATGGAAGTGCGCTTTCCATCTTTTTTGAAGCAATTCAGTGGTGTTTCTCTAAGTACTGGAAACAGTCTTGATCGGAAAATTGACGGTATTACCGGCGCTACACTTTCGGTACATGCCATGGAACGCATGGCTCGTACAGCACTGTATTTTGACAAACTTAGCAGCACCAAATGAATTCATATCCATTGCACTGCTGGCTTAACCTACTGGTTTATTGAATAACTTCCTTTAGTTGTTCAAGAATCGCCGGATTTTCCAGCGTCGAAATATCCTGCGTTATCTCTTCACCCTTGGCTATAGCGCGCAACAGGCGACGCATGATCTTGCCGGAGCGCGTCTTGGGCAGATTATCACCGAAGCGAATTTCGTCCGGCTTGGCAATTGGCCCGAGTTCCTTGCTGACCCAATCACGCAAGCTTTCAGAAATTTGTTTTGCGGTAGTGGCATCCTCCGGCCGCGAACCTTTTAACACCACAAATGCCACTATAGCCTCTCCTTTTATATCATGCGGCTTTCCGACTATAGCGGCTTCTGCCACCAGCGAATTTGACGCCAGCGCGGATTCTATTTCCATCGTCCCTAAGCGGTGGCCGGATACCTTCAATACATCGTCAATGCGCCCCAATATCCAGAAATAACCGTCTTCGTTTCGGTGAGCTGAATCGCCCGCCAAGTAAGCACCTTTCATTTCATCTGGAAAGTAGCCTTTGCGATAGCGTTCATCATCGCCCCATATGGTACGGATTTGAGAGGGGAAAGAACGTTTGATGACGAGAAAACCGCCATGTTGGTCATGCACTTCGTCACCTGCTTCGTTAACGATAGCGGCCATTATTCCGGGCAACGGCAAGGAGCAGGAACCAGGTCTTGTTGCCATTGCTCCCGGCAGAGGTGCAATCATGTGGCAGCCAGTTTCGGTCTGCCACCAGGTGTCCACAATCGGGCAGCGCGACTGACCGACTACGGTGTAATACCACATCCATGCATCCGGATTAATCGGCTCGCCCACGCTACCAAGCAGACGCAGACTGGAAAGATTGTATTGTTTCGGTAATTCGCCACCTAGTTTAATCAGCGAGCGGATGGCGGTGGGCGCAGTGTAAAAAGTGGTGACTTGATGATCTTGAATCATCTTCCAGAAACGCCCGGCATCGGGCCAAGTGGGCACGCCCTCAAATATCACTTGCGTCGCACCCACTGCCAGCGGGCCATATGCCACATAGCTGTGGCCAGTCACCCAACCCACGTCAGCGGTACACCAAAAAACATCATCAGGCTTATAGTCAAATACCCATTGCATGGTAACTATGGTGCCAAGCAAATAGCCGCCGCTGGAATGCTGCACCCCTTTGGGCTTTCCCGTAGAACCTGATGTATACAAAATAAATAATGGATGCTCCGCACCCACCCATTCCGGCTCGCATGTAAATGGGTGGTCGGCGATCACATCATGCCACCACAAATCATGCTTCTCATTCCACTGCACTTCATATCCCGCGCGTTTATAAACAATTACGCTATGCACTGAATCGCAACCGCCCATGCCGAGCGCTGCATCTACAGCGGACTTAAGCGGTATCGTTTTACCGCCGCGCAGCTGTGCATCGGCGGTAATGACAGCACATGCTTGTGCATTTTCAATGCGCTCATTCAGGCTTTTTGAAGAAAAACCACCAAAAACGACCGAATGGATTGCACCAATACGCGCGCATGCCTGCATTGCCACCACTACCTCAATGCTCATGGGCATATAGATAACTACACGGTCGCCTTTCCGAATGTTGCGTGACTTCAGCGCATTGGCAAACTGGCACACACGGGCGTGTAACTCGCGGTAAGAAATCCTGGTCACCTGTCCGTCATCCGTTTCAAAAATCAGCGCGATTTTTTCAGGTTGCGTCGCCAGATGCCTATCCAGACAATTATAAGAAACATTCAATTCGCCATCCGCGAACCACTCGTAAAACGGCGCCCGACTCTCATCTAACACCGTATTGAATGATTTGTTCCAAACGATATGCTCGCGTGCTAGCCGTGCCCAAAATCCTTCGTAATTTTGTGCCGCCTCGCTGCACAGAGCTTGGTAGGCCGCCATACCAGAAACATTAGCCTGTTCGACAAATGCATTGGCAGGCTGAAAAATGCGGTTTTCATGCAAAGCTGATTCGATGCTGGTGGGCATGGTGGTCCCTCGGTATTGTTAATGTTTCGTATTTGGCGGGATCAAATGTAGGTTTTTTTTCAGGTAGCGTCAACAATAAAGCTTATTGATGCTCGAGTGTGGGCATTCGGCCGTGGCGAAGAAAGCTGGCAGTTAGCTCGTCATATTATCTATCGCGACTCCAAACACAGAGGCCAGCCCGTGGACCTATTTGACCGAAATCTGGCTTAATCTCGTTGTGCATGCCAGCTAATAATCAAAGCCACTTGAAACGGCACAAAACTCTAACAGCGTCGATATTGAATACCAGCACGAAAAAAAGGTGAGAATGTCCTGTACGATGGCGTGGATTGGAAGCAGAAGCACGAGCAGCGGGTCTAGGAAGTCAATGATGTGAAGCGTGACAGAATATAAATCCCACTTGCAGGTAGCTCTATCATGCCTACTGCGTAGCCTCGAACTGCTTGCCGTCAGCGGAAGTTGTTCGGAATCACCGAACAGCTGAATTTTCATCTATTTCGCCATCTTCAAAGATGTATTTGATGTGCTTGCTGATCGTGCCCTTGACCTTGCCGAATAACTCAGTAAGTTACTTCTGATTCGGCCACAGGGTTTCGGCATCCGGCATCACATCAATCTTGGTGCGACCGTCTTTGCTTAGGTAGATCAGGAATTGGCGTATTTCATTCATTTTCGCTCCAATCAGAGTCCGTTGTCTGGACGATCTTCAGCTCGTTGCCGGTGAATTTGGTGAGGCTGTAGAAGAAGGTATCGGCGATAAGGAAGTTCATAAGCTACTTGGAACTGCAACTTACTGCAACTTGTTGAACAGGTGATTCATTGATGCCAAGACGCAGTCGCTTTGCTCTAGCTCTAAAGGCGCGCTCTCCACCTTCAAGGATGTCGCATACTCGTTTACGGATATGAGGATTCTCCAATCCACCAGACTCATAGGTGATCTGTGGCAACTCACCGGGACGATGCTGTCCTGCTGTTGCGACAATAACTTGATCTGCGTCAGTATTCACGACGAGATTTGCGTTGTGCGTCACGATGATAATCTGACGTCGGTTTTTGGCGAGTCTAAATCGGCTAACCAACTCATCGAAAATTGACTGCGGATCCAAGTTTTCCTCTGGCTGATCGATGATCAGTGGTCGATCATCCTCTTCGTCAATTGCGAGATAGAGGAGCAATAGAACAATTCCACGCGTGCCGGGCGACAGTAGCTCAATATCCACGCCGTCGTATTGAACACCATACGCAATTTCGATGTGGTTGGTGCTGTGTAGCCACTTAGACACAGACGAAACCCATTCGCGATTGTCTTCAGCCTCAGGCTTGTGAGCCCTGAGTGATGCCTCGTTTTCTTGGATGAACTCCATTATGGCGGCAGAGACATCTCTCGGACTGCCGCTTTGCCATGGACCAAACAATATTTTCGTTGCGGTATCGAGAAGTGCGCCACGCCCCTTGAACGGGCCAATTCGGCGCAAGTCGAGAAGTGCTTCACCTTTTGCTGCCCATTGCTCAATATCAACCTGGCGCCTAACTGCAAAACCTAGCTTCCCTAGTGTCCCAGATGAGCTGCTTAGCTGCTTAGCGAGCGGAGCATAGAGAAGTTTTAGCTGGGTCTCCAGGTCAACTATGGCACCAAAGACACCGGCATATGCATCCAGTCTGAGTTGAATTAGCTCTTGAATTCGGCGGTCAGAATTATTCGCTTTAGCGATTTTTGCGTCAAATTTTTCCAATGTTTTATTCGCCTTGGATATCTTTTCATTCAAGGCAGCGAATCGTTTCGCGTTCTGTGCATCCATGCCAATCAACTTGCCAAGCCGTGCTACTTCTTGCTGAAGCAACGCGATAGTTACCTCGGAGAGGTTGGCATTGTCTGCGATCAATTGCACGTTGGGATCAAAGCCTACTTCTGGCTCTGTGGATGTAGGTACTGTTCCGGCAATACGTTTGCACTCGTCCTCAGCTTTCTTGCTATGGTTATGAAGGATCAGGTCTACATCACCGACGAAAGCGAGTTTGAACTGATCCCACTCGGACTGTTCAAGCGCCGCATCAGATCGAACATTTTGCAGCTCTGCAAGCCAAGCAGGCGCTTGGCGTACCTTTATGTCTAATACGTCCTCTAAGAGCGCATTCAATGTACGTAATCGTGCCTGAGCAACTTCGAGTCCCCGGCGACGCATTTCGAGCGCATCAACGAGTTCTTCGTGACGCCTTGCTCTTGCGTCTTGCCCCTTGCCGATTAATACCCCTCTGTCCTTTTGATCCTGCCCAATCTGCTTTGCTAATTCAGCTCGTTGTTTCATGAGTAAGGGCAGTTCTTGCTTCAAATGACGTTCCTGAGTTAGAGCACTGGATGCCGATACAAACTCCTGCTCATGGCGAGTTCTGCACTCCACTGCTGCGGCAGACTGGAGCACGTAAAGGTCGTTGAAGGAACTCGCACCTTCCCGCTCATCGACTGGGTGGGCATTGAAAATTACTCTCTCAATTTCTTCGACTAATGAATTCGCAAGGCCTTCAGCTGAGCACAAGTTCTCCACGAACTGTTGAGACAAGTATTGGACTCTTGGTGTGTCCAACAAGTCTTCAACATCAATTTGCTTGAGATCATTCCCAGTAATCTCACCATGCTCCCATGAAAGTTCTGATCGGCTATCGCCAAGGTGTTCTCTGGCCCTAACAACAAATGACTTTGGGTTTAGTCTTGAACTGACTGCAAATCCACCCGCAGCAATCAAATCAGCAAGGGCGGTTTTACCTGATCCTCTTGCCCCAATAATTGCGATAAGCCCCGGATTAAGAGGTATGTTTGCTGGGATCATCCAAAGAGCGTTTGACACACGCACAGATTGTATGGTGTGCCCCGCCAAGGATCCACGCGGAGATTGTGCGCCGATGTGCACACGGCTTTCCGGCTCAATGCATGCTTGTCGCAGTGACTCAAATGTCAGGTCGCCTTTAATCCAGCATAGACGCTGAGCATCTGGCACGCCAACTCGCCCCATTACGTGGGCATCAGAGCCGTGTAGACAAGGCTTCATACCGCCCCATTTGGATTCTAGATCTTCTAGGGTAGCGCTTCGCCGTCCCAACCAAAACTCAATTTGAGAAGCGTTTGAAGAGAAAATGATATGCGCAAAGGCCTCAATACTCTTTCGAAGAGCGGAAAATGAGTCACTACTGTCACGAAGACCAGATGTGCCGTCACGTTCACCCGCTGCAACAGCGACAAGGCAGTTTTTCCTGATCCACTCACTGCTCTCCCATACTGCCTGCAATTGCTCGAAGCTAACCTTGAATTGGTTTACTCCTACAGCGAGTGCTGCCTGATCATCTTCGGCCTGTGGTTGATGTTTGCGTCCAAGACTTATGAGGTCGGCTCGGCAACAACGGTAACTCTCATGCAAGTAGCGGAAATTAAGCCGTTCTAGAATTCGCTTTATTTGCTCGACATGATCTGGTGTATCTGGAGAAAAGAGTAGGTGGACATTTACACCTGATCCCTTAGAAGTTTCGATGCCAAAACGCATCTCCACATTTGGAAAAATGAGACCAACATTTGCAATACGTCCCGAATTCTTATGAAACAAAGCTTGTTCATACTGCTCAATTGACAAATAGTCGGTAATACCAAGCGCACGAATCTGTGGTTGCGAAGATTCAACTTGGCTAAGGAACGTTTGCCAGGGGTCAGCACCACCGTACTGGTCATTTAGGATAGTGCCGGGAGTATGGATGTGTGGATCCCATCTATGCCAGACCGATCCACAACTTTCCTCAGCACTTAATTTATTGGTCACGACGTACTTCCTCTTAAATCGTAGGGAGAATTGAGAATTGGGCGATCGAAGAATGCGTTTGACATATTTTTTGTTATTGATGCGATTTTGCTTTAGCTGCGGATAGTATCCCGTGCTGCGTAGATGGGCAATCAACAGGGAAAGAAGGAACCATCGAGCAAATAGTGGTTTCAATATTTCTGAACATTTCAACGATTTTTTGAGCAAAGCTTGATCACCCGCTCCTTATTTTGCGTTACTGCTATCGCCAAATCCTCCTGTTTTCTACTTTGTCGTCTACAGACGGGGCAGGGCAGGTGCATTCCGTCCATCAGCTAACGGGATTTTTCCCCAAGCGAGGGTAGCGCGTTATGTTGAATCTAAACTACCGATTGATCACCGGAACACATACTTCACCCGTGCTTATTGATCTGGTTCAATATATTTGAACTTATCGGCCAGTCAAGCTGCCCAACTGCACAGTGACTACTCATTCCAACTTCAAACTTTACTTGGTTGTATCATATTAGATGAAGAAATGCTTACGAATACGATTCTTCTGGTTTGTGGCGAGAGGTTCTGTCCAGCCTATATGATCGAAAGTCTATAATATAAACAATATAAACTCACTCAACTTGACTCAACATTGAGCCATGAATTATCAATCACGTTCAGGAGATTCTATGCGTAAAACGCTACTTTCAATATCATTTTTGTTCACGGTATCTACTGCAAACTCGGCGGAATTTAATATGCGTCCGGGATTATGGGAAATGACGACGAAATCAGACCTATTGGCGCTAGTGCCCAGAATTCCGGCGGATCAAATGCAAACTTTGACAAACTTGGCTAAACAATACGGATTGGATATGCCAAAGATCAGTAATGGAGCAGCGACATCTGAAGTTTGCATTACCCAGGAAATGGCCAAGCAAAAAATTCCAACTTTTTTGAGTCAAAATCAATATGGATGTGATATTAAAGATGTGACTCAAACAGGAAAAGACTACAAAATAAATCTTATTTGTGAGGGCGCTATCCTTAAGGGGAATGGAGTAACCGAGGGGATTTTTACAAGCCCAGAGAGTTTTACAGGCCGAACTGAATTCAAAGGTGTTGTTCAGGGCAACCCTGTTAATGAACGCGCCTACACTGACGGTCGATGGATGGGTGCAGACTGCGGAGCGGTGCAGCCTTTACGTGCCCATCGCTAAGCGAATGTGCAACAATTAAGCAGCTAGCTGCCTGTCGGACTTAAAGGAAATCAGCTGCAAATCCGCTTGGCCAGTGCAGGCCCCTCCGTTTTTTGGTCAATAGAATGACTATTGATCGGCGAATGACTTTCAACATTCTAAATTCCACGCCAAGATTTTGTAATCACCTATTTCACAAAGTATCCTCGCGCTTCAAGGCATGCGCCCATTGCGCGTTGGTAATCTTGTACTGTGGGGTTATAGTTAGCATCGCTAACGGCCCACTCATGGCACTCATACTTGTCGCTGATTGTTTGCTGTTCGCTCTGCCCAGCAGCTGGATAGACGATTAATTGATTGGAACCTAAGCTGCCGGGATCAGTATGCACCTCATTAGGATTCGTGATCACGACGTACCCGTTAGGTGCATGTCGATAATAGTCATCACCGTATTGGAAGTATCGATTCGCACCGAAGCCAAAGGAGACATAACCGCCTGGAAGTGCAGCGATGAATGCTCCAATAGGCGCGCTGATTGTTACATAAGATCCGTTTACATAACGGTAAAACCGGCCATTATGGGAGAAATATGGCTTGCTCCTGTGAGCAACTTGATGAGAATGACCTTTAGGTAGGGCTTTTGAAGGTTTGTGGCCCTTCTGAGCCCCTCGATGATCATCAGGTGCTGCATCAGCGGGTGGTGCAACTGACCAGCTCATAAGTGTTGCCAATATCATAACTGCTGTTGTTTGGAACATGGTGGTCTCCTAATTGGTTGCAGAATTAGTGTCTGTTTTTATCTGAACTTCTGCCTGATTGCTGTCGAATGCCGCCTATACGTTTTTTGCAGATAGATGACGAAATGCTCGCGTTCTTCTTGTGTCATAGAGGCCGCAGAAAATTTAGAGACCCTCATGGCTATAAGAGTCTCAGCATTTGTTATTGACTAAAAAACATTAATCCGAACATAACGATAAGTAATTCATTTTTGTCGGCCGGTCTATTTTTTTTCTTTGTGGCGAAATCGGCGTTCTGACATTTCTTCATACTTTGCGAGTTGCTCTTCAGTTAATACCGTACTGAGTTGGCTAAGCGTTTTCGCACGTTGCTCTTCATGATAGCTTTTCATGCTTTCATGTTTTGCCTTCATGATTCCACGGAACTGAGTTTCTTGTTCGGTAGTGAGTTCAAGCTTTTTGGATATGCGATCGCAGTGTGGACCACCTTCTCCACCTTGACGAGCTGAAACGGATGCTGCTCCTAGTCCGAGGACAGATATTATTAGTAAAGTTGGAATTAATTTTTTCATGACTTTTTCCTTTGCATTGATTATTTAATATAAGCGTTAATCTGTTTGATTAACGTGAGTGCCATATTAAGTACTTCTCTGTAAAGAGTACGTAGAGATAAGTAAATATAAGTAACGCTTTGTAAAGACATGTAAATGTCGATAACTATTTCAATTTATTAGTAACTATAGGAACTGTAGGGCACTTACATATATCCATAAGTGTCAATATGAAAAAGTTAGCCCATGACTGCAATTTGATTAATGGAAAACGATAAAAAATTTTGTTTGGATTTGAAGGAGTTTTTAAAGCATCTCTCGCGATGGCCATAATTTTGCAGGCTTTAGAGACGTTTTGAAGATACGAAGCAAGATTGAGCAATCCTGCCTTATGTTTAATGATTGGGTTGCCAGTATGGAATATGAGCGTTACCTTTCTTTAAGTATGATGACGGATTCAACACCCATATCAAACTCGGTAACGCTCACTTTTACAACTGCACTTCCAGATCAGATTGAGACTAGTTCAATTAACGATAAATAATTCATTTTTGTCGGTCGGAGTATTTTTTTTCTTTATGGTGGGATCTGCGTTCCGACATTTCTTCAAACTTGGCAAGTTGCTCTTTAGTTAATACCGTACTGAGTTGGCTAAGCGTTTTCGCACGTTGCTCTTCATGATAGCTTTTCATGCTTTCATGCTTTGCCTTCATGATTCCGCGAAACTGAGCTTCTTGTTCGGTAGTGAGTTCAAGCTTTTTGGTCATGCGATCAAAGTGTGAACCTCCATCACCATCTGGACAAGCTAAAGCGGATGCTGCTCCTAGCCCGAGGACAGATGCTATTAGTAAACTTGGAATTAACTTTCTCATGATTTTTTCCTTTATATTGATTATTTAAAATAAGCGTTAATCAATTTGATTAGCGTGGTTGCTATATTAAGAACTACTCTGTAAAGAGTACGTATGGATAAGTAAATATAAGTAAGTGTAAGTAAATATTTGTAAAGATGAACAAATATCGATGAATTTTTGAATTCATTGGTTACTATAGAACCTGTTTATATATACATAAGTGTAAAAATGAAAGTGCGAGTCCATGACAACTATTTTATTAATTGATGACGATAAAGAATTTTGTCTACTATTGAAGGAATTCTTTAAGATCGAAGATATGGAAGTCACGTTTGCTCATGACGGGAAAGCAGGTATCGAAGCTATGCAAGCAGCTCGTCACGATGTGGTGGTGCTCGATATTATGATGCCGCCACCAAATGGGATTGAAGTTCTAAAAAAAGTACGCCCGCAATCCAATGTGCCTATCATTATGCTTACGGCACGGGGAGAAGATATTGACCGTATTGTTGGATTAGAGCTGGGGGCTGATGATTATTTATCTAAACCATGTAACCCACGTGAATTATTGGCAAGAATTAGAGCGGTGCTTCGCCGCACTCAATTATCTAACACTGAGCAACCCGAGGTTATCAATGCTGGTCAGGTTACTCTAAATACCGGCACACGCACCATTACTGTCAACGGCAAGCTAATAGAGCTCACGAGTACACAATTTAGTGTGCTAGAGCAACTCATGCGACATGCGGGTAAAGTTATTACTAAGGAAGATTTAACAGAAAAAGTTCTTGACCGGAAACTTGATTCATTTGATCGCAGTATTGATATGCATGTCAGCAATATCCGTAAGGTGCTTAACCGTAATAGTGAAATACAACATATCAAAACGATCCGGAATGTCGGTTATCAGTTCGTCCTAGAGCAAGAATAATGTTTAAAGTGATCAATATTCATAGTCTATTCTGGAAGATATTTTTCGCATTTTGGCTTGCACTATTATTAATTGTTTTAATCACTGCATTTCTTACAAATTATATTATTAATTTTGAAGATCGTAGGCCACTGGGACCAGTCGTATTAGAAAAAAATGCCGCTAGAGCAATTAAAGTATATGAAGAAGAGGGGAATATAGGTTTAAGAAAATATTTCGATGAGGTTCATGATGCTTATGGTGTCAATGAATTTTTATTCGACATTGAAAATAATGAATTAACAAATAAAACATACCCGTACAGTGTGCAACGTGCATTAGTTTTTGAAGATATAGAAGATAACTATAAATTCGTACCGAGCCCTGTACGGACAGGGGCATTAAAATATGAAACAGAAACAGGTAATCGTTATATATTTGTAAGCCAAATGCTCACGCGTGGGCCAGATTCTAAAAATAAGAAACTGAGTCGATTCGGGAAACGTGGGCCATTAGGCCCACCGCTTGAAATGTATACCCTGCTAATAACAGTATCTTTATTTGTTACTGGGCTTATTAGCTACCTTTTATCTTCATATCTGGTTACACCCATTCAAAGAGTACGTGCTGCTACAAAAAAATTGAGTGAAGGTGATCTATCTGTTCGAGTGACTTCAACAGTCAGCCCACGTAAAGATGAACTAGGCGGCCTGGGCAAAGACTTTGATCAAATGGCTTCGCGGCTAGAATCTTTAATGTCTTCACAACAACGTATGCTTCGAGATGTATCACATGAGTTGCGTACACCTTTGGCACGTTTGCTGGTTGCACTTGAGCTTGCAAGAACAAAATCCAAAGGTGCAAGTAAAAATGAACATGATCGTATTGAATACGAAACTCAAAGATTAAATCATCTCATTGGTCAAATATTAGAACTGGTCCGCATGGAACAACGTGAATCCACTCTTGCACTCGCCAATGAAAATGTAACTGAAATCGTGCGACAGGTTGTCAAAGATGCTAATTTTGAGGCTGTAAAACAGAACAAAGGTGTGCAATTAATTGCTGTTGAAGACTGCTACTTAGAGATAAATGCGGAACTAATACATAGTGCGATTGAAAATGTTGTACGCAACGCGGTTAAATTTACGCCTAAAAATTCTAATATAGAAGTATCCGTGGAAAAGCACACGGCAGATAAAGATTATTTGACAATTACAGTACGAGATTTTGGACCAGGTGTACCGAGCGAGGCTTTAGAGCAGCTATTTGAGCCATTTTATAAAATTCGTTCGCGAGATGACGTTGATTCAAGCGGATATGGCATTGGGTTAACGATCGCCGAGCGTGCAGTTCGATTACATAACGGAATGATCTCTGCCAAGAATGGAGAGGTATCAGGCTTGGTTATAATTATTAAACTTCCTATCAACTAATAATTAGAGGTGCCCTATACATAACAAGAATGCCAATAACCCAAGAGTACAGTAAGAGGGCAGGACAATTACTTATTACTTATTATTGTTTTTTTGCCGGAGCTGTTGTGTTTTGTTAGAAATTAAAGCGAAATCAAGTGAATTAGTGTGGTTATACGTTATGCGTGGAAATTTCCTCTAACAGAATTTTTCGCTTAAACAAATCTTGTTGTATCTGTTCAGCCAAATCGCCCAAAGGATCGCTACCTTTCAACTCTGCTCTTTCAATTGTGATTTTTAGTTTATAAATATCAGATCGTTTTTTTTCATACAACTCTTCCTGAATTTCGTCCATACGGCGCTGTAACTGTCCAGTACGGCGAATAACTTTCAACATTCTTAATTCCACACCCAGATCAGGAATTAACTCGCGATCCTCCGGATCATCGGTCTCACGCATCCCAGGATCCTGGATGAACTCCAGTACCAGATTTTCAATGGCCTGCTGATCACCGCGCTCGTAGGCAAGGTTCACCTTTATCATAAATTCGTGGCGGCGCAGTCGCTCCGGCTCCGTGGAAGCGCGATCGGGGTGCATCATCATGGCAGCGCGCCGGAATGCCTGTTTAAGTTGAGGTGTAATCACCAGTGGGGGGGGAGGCTGGGCCTCTATTAAACCCGCTTCTTCAGCCGACTTTCTAGCCTGATCTTGGGCGGCTTGTGCATGGGCTTGAGCAGCCGCATCACCCGGTGATAGCTCCGCCTGTTCGTTAGCAATCTGCGCGTCAAGCTCATCTAACTGAGCGTAGAATCGGCCGACGATTTCATAATAGCGGCGCTGGAACTGTGCAATTTCTGTCTTGGCTGTTTCCAGTTCCAATTCAGCTGAAACAACCTGCTCTGCGAGCTTAACCTGCTCACTCACCAGGCGGGTAATCTCCTGTTCTAAAGTGAGCTTCATTCTGTTGTTTTCCAATTGCTAGTGAATTCGTTCAGTTTCGCCCACGCGGTGGGGTCGATTTTCTCTCTACTACTAACCCCAAGTTCCTTCAATTGATCCAACGCTCTGGCTTCACCTTGCTGTGCAGCCTTGCGATACCATGAGATAGCCTGCTGGTCATCCTGTGTAACACCCCGGCCTTTGCTGTACATGAATCCAAAATTGAATTGTGCTTCTGTATGTCCCTGCTCAGCGGCTTTACCGTACCAAGATGCCGCCTGCTGATCGTCCTGTGTAACGCCCTGGCCATTGTCATACATAATGCCTAGCGTGTATTGCGCTTGCATATCTCCCTGCTCTGCAGCCTTTAGAAACCAAAATGCAGCTTGTTGATCATTTTGGGTAACTCCCAGCCCGTTGTTGTACAAGTACCCTAAATTTAATTGAGCCGTAGCATGCTTCTGCTCAGCAGCTTTGTTATACCAGGACGCGGCCTGCTCGTTATCCTGTGGAACGCCTTGACCTTTTTCATACAAGAATCCCAGATAGAATTGTGCCTCCGCATGCCCCTGTATCGCAGCTTTTTCATACCAAAGTGCAGCCTGTTCATAATCCTGGTGCGCACCCAAGCCTTTTCTGAAAGTGTTTCCTGCTGCATATTGCGCCCGCACATGCCCTTGCTTGGCAGCTTTTAGATACCAAAACGTGGCCTGCTGAAAATCCTGTATTACGCCCTGGCCATTTTTGTACATAACGGCTAGCGCGTATTGTGCCCGCGCATATCCTTGCTCTGCAGCTTTCATATACCAGAATTTAGCTGGTTCATGATCTTGTGTATCCAATTGGCCGCTGTTGTACATGGCTGCCAAATAGAATTGCGCTCGCGCAAGTCCTTGCTCTGCGGCTCTGCGATACCAAAACGAAGCCAGTTCGTAGTTCTGCTTGATGCCTTGACCATTCTCGACCATATATCCCAAAGCTTGTTGCGCCCATGCATTTCCTTGCTCAGCACCCATCTGATACCAAAACACAGCCTGCTCATAGTCAAGTGCAACGCCTTGCCCGCTGTAGTACATAGCGCCCAGAGCATACTGTGCTCGCGTATGTCCTTGTTCTGCGGCCTTGAGATACCATAGTATTGCTTGTTGATAATCCTGTATAACGCCCTGTCCGTTGAAGTACATGGCTCCAAGATCATATTGCGCCTGCTCAAGTTCCCTTTCTGCCGCCTTCTGATACCAATAGAGTGCTTGCTCATAGTCTGCCTCGACTACCTCACCGAGCCAATATAGCCTACCCAAATCATGCCATATTTCAGGGTCATCTTGATTTTGGTTTGCTATACACCAGTCAAAGGCCAGCCTTGCGTAATGCTGAGCATGTTCCTTGTGAACCGGAAAACTCCGTCCACCATTGTGGAGAAGCGATAAGGGGAAATAGGCTTTGCCATATTGGCTATCCGCCAATCGTTGAAAAACGTCCAAGGCATCTTTCAAATCGTCAAGATCATTACGTGTCCAAACCATACCAAAGCCTGTTTTATCGCCTAGTTCGATAATATAGTTATAGGCATTCCGTGCTTGGCGATAAAGCGCGTCATAGTCTTCTGCCAGTGACGGATCTTTACTACTCATAACTGCAGCCATTCCTCGCATAACAAGGCTGCTGCCTTGGCCTGTATGCGCGATAACTTCTTGAGAGGTTGTTTTGGCTGGAAGATTTGTTCGGTCGGTCATAAGTATTTACTCGTTAAATTGTTTCACATTTAATGCGTGAATTTTTTATTTTCAATTTTCATTGTGTGTTAGACGTAGCGACTAGCGTAAGGATGCGATTTTGAAGCACCGAAGTCAAAATATAACCCAACTTTCTCTCGCGAGGGCATTGTTCCATGACGAACTTTGAGGTTATCTTAAGACGGAAGCATTGTCTGACGCAAATTTCAAATTTAACAACCAATCACTTCAAAAGCACCTGAAGCATAAGGGCTTGAAGCAAAATCTATTGAGGCCTATGCGCGCGCCATCCGTCGAATCGGCGAATTCTTCAGATTATCAAATTGACTGTCTGCTCGAGCGGCAATAAGTGGACTACTTCACCGATCTTGTAGTTCTCACTTTTGGAGTGAGATGAGGTTTGACCAGTTTGTTACTACTTATATATTTCCTGATACTGACTTTATAACCGTCGTGCAGGTGAAGCGGCCATCCATCACTGCATGCTTCTTTTGTACCACATACGCTGTCGCCTTGCACTTGCAGCAGTTCGCAACACAGGCTTTGAAAATATAGTTCTTATCTGCACTTAGCCCGTTGGCTCACCCAATCAATCTACGGCTTTGCCGTAGTTCGTTTAACTTCCACATTTTTAAAAAATTGGGCATAACGACTGTGTTCGGCAGATGGTTCGAAGAAGAATTGAGACAGCTTAAAGTCTCATTTTTGCTTGGCCTTGAGTAATAATTGTTGTATTGTATTTAGAGAGATTTTCTAATCTAAACCTCAAGGAGAAATAAATGACGACACTATATGAACGACTGGGTGGACAGCCTGCCGTAGATGCTGCAGTAGATATTTTTTATCGTAAAATGCTGGCTGACGATAAGGTCAGCGGTTTCTTTGATGGAACCGATATGGACAGGCAAATCGCCAAACAAAAGGCGTTCTTGACCATGGTTTTTGGCGGCCCTAATAATTACACAGGTAAGAATATGCGCGACGCGCACAAGCCACTTATTGCAAAAGGCTTGAACGATTCACATGTCGATGCTGTGATTGAACATTTGGGCAGCACATTAAAAGAACTTGGCGCTGCCGATGCAGATATTGCCGAAGTTGCCGCCATTGCTAATGGTGCGCGTAATGATGTGCTAAATCGCTAAGGTTACACTTATATCCATGGCGGTTAATATTTCTTATCAAGGGCGTAAGTATGAGCTTCAAGATGGCGAAACCGTTCTTGATGGCTTGATGCGCCATGGGCAGGATGTGCCGAGCTCTTGTAAGGCAGGAGCCTGCCAAAGTTGCTTGATGCAGGCAAATGACGGTAATCCCGGAAGCAAGGCACAAATCGGGCTGAAAGATACGCTTAAGGCACAAAACTTCTTTTTGGCTTGTCAATGTATCCCCGATAAAGATCTCAGTATTTCCCTGCCTTCTTTGTCGGATACAACCATTCCGGCTGAGATTGTTGGTAAAGAGCAACTTTGCCACAATGTTATAGCCTTGCACCTTAAACCATCAGCTGACTTTTCCTGCCGTGCAGGGCAATATATCAACCTCCTGAGCGAAAACGGCTCTGTAATTCGCAGCTATTCCATCGCTAACCTGCCTGAGCAAGACGGGTTTATAGAGCTACATATTCGAAGAATAAACAATGGCACTATGAGTGTCTGGGCTTGTGACAAAGCAAAAGCAGGTGACACAGTTCACATTCGCGGCCCAGCTGGTGATTGTTTCTACATAGCACCCGATAACGACCAATCTTTTCCAATATTACTGGCTGGAACAGGGACAGGACTTGCCCCAATTGAAGGTGTTGTTCTGGATGCACTGGCGCAAGGTCATAAAGGTGAAATTCGTATCCTGCATGGAGCTTTAAGCGAAAACGATTTATATCATGTTGATATGCTGACAGAGTTAGCGAAGCAACATGCAAATCTGACATATATTCCTTGTGTTTTAAATATGAAGCATGACAAGCCGGGATTCCATACCGGCCCACTGGATCAATTCGTTATGCATATTTTAGAGCCACTGGATAAGACAAAACTGCGCACATATTTCTGCGGTGCGCCCGAGATGGTGAATATATTGAAGAAGAAAGTTTTTCTGGCCGGTGTTGCTTCAAAAAATATTTTCAGTGACCCGTTTATTATGAAAAATAAACAGTGAATTTAAACAAATTGGTGGCGTTGTCAATAGGAGACCTGAAATAATGCACTCCGTTATGTTGTCACT
>NZ_CAKMLL010000077.1 GCF_927797785.1 Candidatus Nitrotoga sp. BS
CTATTCAAATCGCTTTGGCGGGTAAGGCTCTTGAGGGATGGGGTGAGTAGTTACCTTATTACTAGCTAAGAAACAATAAACGTTATTATTTATAGAATAGAGTATTACAAGGTAAAAAATATCCTCGCAATTAAAAAATTACTAAAAACCAACAGTTAAATATAATATTGCGATTACACTGCTTCACTATCCACTAATTCTTTTTCGGTTGGACGATCTAACAACTCAATCAACGCCATGGGCGCATTGTCTCCTTTGCGAAAGCCAAATTTCAAAATACGAGAATACCCTCCATTTCGAGTTGAATAACGCGGACCAAGCTCATCAAACAGCTTCGTAACCATTTCTCGATCACGCAGTCGTGCGAATGCCAAGCGACGATTAGCTAAGCTAGGATTCTTTCCCAGAGTCAGGATCGGTTCAGCCACACGACGCAATTCCTTTGCCTTAGGCAATGTGGTTCTAATTACCTCATGACGCAGCAGTGAAGCAATCATGTTGCGCAGCATCGCCAAACGATGACTGCTAGTACGATTAAGTTTTCTTAGTCCTAAACGGTGACGCATAATAACCCTTTCTTACTTCTCAATAGTCACTGGCCAATTTTCTAGTTTCATTCCCAATGATAGACCATGCTCAGCCAGCACTTGCTTTATCTCGTTCAAAGACTTACGACCCAAGTTAGGGGTACGTAACAGATCATTTTCTGTATTCTGAATTAAATCACCAACGTAGTGAATACTTTGAGCTTTAAGGCAATTAGACGAACGCGGAGTCAATTCCAAATCATCAACCGGGCGCAACAACATCGGGTCAACTTTCGGAGTTTGCGGTTTCTCCATAGGAGCTGGCGTACCTTCCAATGCAGCAAATACAGAAAATTGTTCAACTAATATACGGGCAGCATAACGAATAGCTTCTTCAGGATCAATAGCACCATTTGTTTCAATTTCCATTATTAGCTTGTCTAAATCGGTGCGTTGCTCCACACGCGCACTTTCAACTGAATAGCTAACACGGCAAACCGGACTGAAAGATGCATCAAGCACAATATGTCCAACTGAACGATTTTCAACTGGAGACTGACGAGCAATCGCTGAAACATAACCTCGACCATGCTCGACCTTGATTTCCATGTCTAGTTTACCGCCCGCAGTCAGGTGGGCAATAACGTGAGAAGGATTAATCACCTCAGTGTCGGCATCGACGACAATATCACCAGCCGTCACAACACCAACACCTTCTTTCTTAAGAGTCAGCATTGCCACATTTGCATTATGGAGCTTAAGTACTACTCCCTTTAAGTTAAGTAAAATTTCAACTACATCTTCTTGCACGCCATCAATAGAAGAGTACTCATGTAGCACACTTGCAATCTTGACCTCAGTGGGAGCAAATCCCGGCATAGAAGACAATAGTATTCGACGAAGGGCATTCCCAAGCGTATGACCATAGCCACGTTCAAATGGCTCCATCACAATCTTAGCTTGATTACTCGTAACTCTTTGCACTTCGATAATGCGAGGCTTCAGAAAATCATTGTTATGCATAACCGACTCCGCATGAATTACTTGGAATACAACTCGACAATAAGATGTTCGTTTATAGAGGCAGGCAACTCTGAACGTTGAGGCTTAGACTTATATGTACCTTTCATAGCCTTAGCGTCAACCTCAACCCATTCTGGAAAACCGCGTTGCTCGGCTGCTTGCAATGCTGCTTTAACGCGCAATTGCAACTTAGCATGGTCTGCTATCTCAACCACATCGCCAGTACGAACCTGAAAGGAAGGAATATTGACACGCCTACCATTCACCAAAATGCAATTGTGACGAACAACTTGACGTGCCTCGGAACGAGATGCTCCGAAACCCATGCGGTACGATACATTATCTAGACGCGACTCGAGTAACTGCAATAGATTTTCACCAGTTATGCCACGTTGAATATCTGCAGAGCGGTACGTTAAACGGAATTGATGCTCGAGCATGCCATAAATACGGCGAACTTTTTGCTTTTCTCGCAACTGTCCACCGTAATCAGACCGACGAGAATTTTTCTTTTGCCCGTGCTGTCCTGGCGGATAGGCGCGGCGTTCAACCCCACATTTGTCGGTAAAACATTTTTCGCCTTTCAGAAACAATTTCTCGCCTTCACGACGACACTGACGGCACTTTGGATCAAGATTTCTAGCCAAGGCTAACTCCTAAGATTTAGATACGACGCTTTTTGGGCGGGCGACAACCATTGTGTGGAATTGGGGTAATATCTGAAATACTGGTAATTTTAAATCCCGCCGAATTCAAAGCACGCACAGCAGATTCACGACCAGGACCAGGACCTTTTATGCGCACTTCGAGATTCTTTACGCCACACTCTTGGGCTGCCTTACTAGCTGTCTCACCAGCTATTTGTGCTGCGAACGGTGTACTCTTGCGCGAGCCTTTAAAACCATTGCTGCCACTAGTAGACCAAGCCAATGCATTACCCTGACGGTCAGTAATTGTCACAATAGTATTATTAAAAGAAGCATGGACATGGGCAATGCCCTCAGCCACATTTTTTTTGACTTTCTTGCGCACTCGCGTGTTTGTTTTAGCCATGCTCAAATCCTCTCGAAAATTACTTTTTGGCACCGGCAACAGACTTGCGCGGACCCTTGCGAGTGCGTGCATTAGTGCGAGTTCGCTGACCTCGCACAGGTAAACCACGGCGATGACGCAAGCCACGATAACAACCCAAGTCCATCAACCTCTTAATATTCATCGAGATTTCTCGACGCAAATCACCTTCCACAGTAAATTTTGCGACTTCGTCGCGCAATTTCTCCATTTCCGCATCAGCGAGATCTTTTATCTTGGTGGCGGTGTTAACTCCGACAGAAGCGCAAATTTTCCGCGCCCGAGTGTTACCGACACCATAGATCGCGGTTAAAGCGACTACAGTATGTTGGTGATTTGGAATGTTTACACCTGCAATACGAGCCATGCAACTACCCTATCGTTTAAAAAGGCATTAAAAATTGCCATTTGAGAGAGAGATTTACCTCACCCACACCTAGCCCTGGCGTTGCTTGTGGCGCGCATCAGTACTACAAATCACACGAACCACACCCTTACGCCGTATTATTTTACAATTACGACACACTTTTTTTACCGACGCTTGAACTTTCATATCTTCTCCTCAGTACTATACGCAACAATTACTTGGCGCGAAACGTGATTCGTCCTTTGGTCAAGTCATAAGGTGTCAGTTCAACCGTAACTTTATCACCTGGCAAAATACGAATATAGTGCATACGCATCTTGCCGGAGATATGACCTAACACAACATGCCCGTTTTCTAGTTTCACACGAAATGTTGCATTAGGAAGAGATTCTACAACCTCTCCCTGCATTTGCATCGCATCTTCCTTGGCCATCAGCGAATCAACCCACCCTTAAAGTTTGCCTTCTTTAACAAGTTTTCATACTGATGCGTCATCAAATATGATTGAACCTGTGCCATAAAATCCATGGTCACCACAACCATAATTAATAACGAGGTACCACCGAAGTAAAATGGAACGTTCCACTTTACTACAAGAAACTCAGGCAATAGGCAGACCAAAGTTACATACACCGCACCGACCAAAGTCAAGCGAAGCATAATGCTTTCTATATAGCGAGCGGTCAAATCACCGGGACGAATCCCAGGTAAAAATGCGCCACTTTTCTTCAAATTCTCTGCTGTCTCTTTGGGGTTAAAGACAAGTGCTGTATAAAAAAAACAGAAAAATATAATTGCCGCTGCATACAGCAACACATATATTGGCTGGCCAGGCGATAGCATATCACTGATATCCTTAAGCCAACCAAAACCTTGCCCGCTAGCAGACCAACCAGCCAATGTAGCCGGAAATAAAATAATGCTTGAGGCAAAAATAGGCGGAATCACACCGGCCATATTCACCTTCAATGGTAAATGCGAGCTTTGACCGCCATAAACCTTATTTCCTACCTGACGCTTGGCATAATTGACTAGAATTTTTCGTTGACCGCGCTCAACAAACACCACCAAAGCTGTAATTCCAATCGAACCAAACAATAGCAATAAAACAAGCGGAATAGAGAACGCGCCGGTACGCGCCAACTCCAAGGTGCTACCAATAGCTGTAGGTAATCCCGCAGCTATTCCAGCAAAAATAATCAAGGAAATTCCATTTCCCAGGCCGCGCTCAGTAATCTGCTCACCCAACCACATTAAAAACATAGTCCCAGACAGCAACGTAATTACCGTAGTCATCTGAAACATCATACCTGGATGTAACACTAATCCAACCTGAGATTGCAGCGCCACAGACATACCAAATGCTTGGAACAGCGCTAAAAACATTGTGCCATAGCGAGTGTACTGAGTAATCTTACGACGCCCAGCATCCCCTTCCTTCTTCAATTGCTCAAGATGAGGTACCGCATGTGTCGCTAGCTGCATGATAATGGAAGCTGATATGTACGGCATAATGCCAAGTGCTAGTATCGTAAATCGAGAAAGCGCACCACCAGAAAACATGTTGAACATGCCTAAAATGCCACTTTTTTGCGAATTGAATAAATCAGCCAGCACCACAGGGTCTATGCCAGGCACAGGAATATGAGCGCCAACTCGGTAAACCACTAACGCACCTAACAAAAACCACAAGCGACGTCCAAGGTCTCCATACTTCCCACCATTCGAACGATTTTTAGCCGCCACACCCACGGAACCTGTCATTACTGTTCGATGCTACCGCCAGCAGCTTGAACTGCAGCACGAGCGCCTTTGCTAAGTAACAAACCCTGCAATTTCACAGAGCGATTGATCTCGCCAGACGACACCACTTTAGCGATCAATGCTGCAGCAGGCACAACGCCTGACTGCTTCAAAACAAGTAAATCAATCACATCGACAGCCAATTTATCCAAGTCAGACAGGCGTACTTGAGCACAATTATTGCGAGTCAATGAAACAAACCCACGTTTAGGCAATCGGCGTTGCAGTGGCATCTGACCACCTTCAAACCCAACCTTATGAAATCCACCAGAACGTGATTTCTGACCTTTATGACCTCGACCACACGTTTTTCCTAGACCGCAACCAATACCACGACCAACTCTTCGTCTAGCATGCGAAGATCCTTCTGCGGGTTTTATTTTATTTAGTAGCATTTAAACCTCACACCTAACCAAGTAATAAACCTTATTAATCATACCTCGCACTGATGGTGTATCTTCGACTATAACTGTATGGTTCAAACGTCGTAAGCCCAACCCACGAACACAGGAACGATGAGAAACTTTGGTACCGATCACGCTTTTAACTAGCGTTACGCTAACCTTACCAGCCGAAACTATAATTTTTTGATTAATCTGTGACATTGCCTTACCCCTGGATCTCTTCTATGCTCATACCACGCTTAGCCGCAATTTCAGATGGAGAATTAATAGCCTGCAAACCATTCAGAGTTGCACGAACTACATTATATGGATTACTAGAACCTATACATTTGGCTAGTACATCATGCACACCCACGGCCTCGAAGACAGCACGCATCGCTCCACCCGCAATAATCCCAGTACCTTCGGATGCTGGCTGCATATACACTTTTGCAGCACCATGACGCCCAATAACCGTATGATGCAGAGTACCTTTTTTCAAGTTAACATTAACCATCTTTTTGCGTGCCTCTTCCATAGATTTTTGCACGGCAACTGGAACCTCTTTAGATTTACCCTTACCCATTCCAATGCGGCCGTCACCGTCTCCAACAACGGTCAGTGCGGCAAAACCCATTATGCGACCACCTTTAACAACCTTAGTCACGCGATTTATCGATATCATCTTCTCGATAAGACCATCACCACGATCTTCCGACTGCTGCATTCTTCCCTGTGCTTTAGACATCATTCACCTCAAGTTAAAACTTCAAGCCATGCTCACGCGCCGCAGCCGCGAGCGCCTTGACGCGACCGTGATATTTATAACCGGAACGGTCAAAAGCAACCTCGGCTATACCAGCACTTTTTGCTCTTTCAGCGATACGCTTTCCAACCAGAATGGCCGCAGCAATATTACCCCCATTAGAACACTCTTTACGCACCTCTACCTCTAATGTGGAAGCACTAACTAAAATCCTACCTCCGCAAGCAGAAATTACTTGAGCATAAATATGTAAGTTACTACGATGGATCGCTAACCGGACTGACTTTTGACCAGCAATTTTGGCACGAGTTTTACGGGCTCTACGCTGACGCGCATCATTCTTGATAAACATAATCCGCCTCAATTATTTTTTCTTAGTTTCTTTCAACTTTACCACCTCTTCGGCAAATCGAACTCCCTTACCTTTATAGGGCTCAGGTTTACGAAACGCGCGAATTTCAGCGGCGACCTGGCCGACCTGCTGTTTACTAGCGCTCCTCAATACAACTTCAGTTTGAGTTGGCGTTGAAACTGTCACTCCAACAGGCACCCTATATACTATTGGATGAGAAAAACCAAGTGACAGGTTTAGAGTATCACCAGCAGCCTGTGCTCGATAACCAACACCAACCAAGGTCAACTTACGCTCAAAACCCTTGGACACACCTTGCACCATATTAGCAATCAAAGCTCGAATAGTGCCAGACATAGCAACCGCTTTAGCAGATTTATCATTAGCCTTACAAAGCAAAGCCTCACCATCTTGCACCACATGCACATCGGCGGTAAGTTTTTGTTTAATTATACCTAAAGGACCTTTAACAGCAACTTCATCTTGCTCCAGCGAAACTTCGACACCAGAAGGTAAAGCAATTGGATTTTTAGCGACTCTAGACATAATTACCTCGTTACGCGACTATGCACAAAACTTCACCGCCTACTCCATTGGCACGTGCTTTTCGGTCAGTCATCAACCCCTTTGAGGTAGACACAATGGCAATACCCAACCCATTCATTACTTTAGGTATTTCATTGCAACCCTTATACATACGCAGACCTGGTCGACTTACGCGTTGAATTTTTTCAATAACAGGCCGCCCAGCATAATATTTCAAGGCAATTTCTAACGCAGGCTTATTATCTGTGCTCGAAACATTATACCCCTCCACGTATCCTTCATCCTGTAGAACCTTGGCAATCGCCACCTTCAGCTTAGAAGAAGGCATTGATACATTTAATTTTTCCGCCATTTGCGCATTTCTAATTCGCGTCAACATGTCGGAGATCGGATCGCTCATACTCATAAATACACTCCTACCAGCTTGCCTTGATTACGCCAGGAACCTCGCCGCGCATTACAAATTCACGCAACTTAATACGACCCAGACCAAACTTGCTAAAAACGCCGCGCGGACGCCCAGTCAATGAACAACGGTTACGCAAGCGCACAGGACTCGAATTTCGCGGAAGAGCCTGCAACTTTAGACGAGCAGCATAACGATCGCCATCACTTAGTTTTGAATCAGCAATAGATGCCAGTAATTCAGCGCGTTTATCGGAGTATTTATTCACAATGTCGCGACGCTTTTGCTCGCGGTTAATGACAGCAGCTTTAGCCATTTTTACCTCAATTCTTCAATGGAAATTTGAAAGCCAAGAGAAGAGCACGAGCCTCATCATCGGTCTTCGCACTAGTAGTAATTGTAATATTCATACCGCGCAATGCATCAATTTTGTCATAATCAATCTCAGGAAAGATAATTTGCTCTTTGACACCCATATTATAATTTCCACGACCATCAAATGCTTTACCTGACATTCCACGAAAGTCACGGATTCGCGGAATAGAAACAGTAACCAAGCGATCAAGAAATTCATACATGCGCAATTTACGTAAAGTTACCTTACAACCAACAGGATAGTTTTCGCGAATTTTAAAACCTGCAATAGACTTCTTGGACTTAGTAACCACAGGCTTTTGCCCACTAATCTTTTGCATATCAGCGACAGCGTGCTCCATAACTTTTTTGTCTGCCACTGCCTCACCCACCCCCATATTTAGAGTTATTTTTTCTATACGGGGAACCTCCATAACGGACTTATAGCCAAATTGCTTCATAAGACCTGGAGATACTGTATCCTTGTAATAATCATATAGACGAGCCATACCATTTCTCCCTTACGCGTCCACTACTTCGCCACTAGATTTAAAGACGCGCATTTTGCGACCATCTTCCAACGTTTTAATTCCCACGCGATCCGGCTTTTTAGATGTCGCATTATATATAGCAACATTTGACACATGGATCGTCATCTCCATAGGAACTATTCCACCAGCAACTCCCTTTACAGGATTCGGCTTCTGATGTTTTTTCACGATATTAACACCACCCACTAACAAACGATCACCTTGAACGCGGAGTACGTTGCCACGACTCCCTTTGTCTCTGCCAGCAATGACAATCACATCATCATCTTTTTTTATCTTACGCATAACTTATCCTTAGACCAAATCTCTCGCAAATTACAATACCAGCCACCACTACAACACCTCTGGGGCGAGCGACACGATTTTCATAAACCGCTCAGTACGCAATTCACGAGTGACCGGACCAAATATTCTAGTGCCGATTGGCTCAAGTTTCGCGTTAAGCAAAACCGCAGCATTTCCGTCAAATCTTATCAAAGACCCATCGGGCCGACGCACACCTTTAGCTGTGCGAACAACTACGGCACTATACACCTCACCTTTTTTTACTCGTGATCGCGGTGCAGCATCTCTTATGCTAACTTTAATTACATCGCCAATAGCAGCATATCGGCATTTAGACCCGCCCAAAACCTTGATACACATAACAGAACGGGCTCCAGTATTGTCAGCCACGCTCAAAACAGATTGCATTTGAATCATTATTTATACTCCAACTTTATCCGTCATTATGGCGGCCAGTCTTGGATCCGCAAGGGTTAAGTTACCGCAAACAAGACAGCGGCGAAACGAAGCTTTACAGTATGCGCGAGATTATCTGGAATTGCAAGCAGTAAAATCAAAAAACTGAAAATTGACACAAAAAGTTATTAGGCCGCTTGAGATTTCTCAGCCAGCTTGGTCACGCGCCAACTTTTAGTCTTTGCCAAGGGACGGCATTCTTCAATAGAGACCATATCTCCGAGATGAAACTCATTATTCTCATCATGAGCATGGTATTTTTTCGATACTCGCAAAACCTTACTTAACAGAGCATGTTTAACTTTGCGTTCAACAAGGACTGTAACTGTTTTATCCATTTTATCGCTTACAACCATGCCAACCAATGTTCGCTTTAAGTTTGTTGCACTCATTGTTGAGCACCCTTTTCTGTTAATATTGTTTTAACGCGAGCAATGTCTCTACGCATCTTGAGAAGCAGGCTGTTATTATTCAATTGCTGCGTCGCAACCTGCATTCTCAAGCCGAATTGTGCTTTGGTCAGAGACAATAATTCAAGATTTAGGTCCGTTATGGATTTATCTCTTAATACATTTGCTTTCATCGTTATACCCCCACTTGTCTAATTACAAACGTTGTGGCTATAGGCAGCTTAGCAGAGGCTAGGCGGAAAGCTTCGCGCGCTATCATCTCCTCTACGCCATCCATTTCGTACAACATCTTGCCAGGTTGAATCTCAGCAACATAATATTCAGGATTACCTTTACCATTACCCATACGTACCTCAGCAGGCTTTTGAGAAATTGGCTTGTCAGGAAATATGCGGATCCAAATCCGCCCACCACGCTTAATGTGGCGCGTCATCGCACGTCTAGCCGCCTCTATCTGACGAGCCGTTAGACGACCACGAGCAACTGCTTTTAAGCCAAATTCACCAAAACTAACCTTATTACCTCGTGTTGCAATACCAGTGTTACGTCCCTTTTGCTCTTTACGATATTTTCTTCTAGCTGGTTGCAGCATGTTTTGCCCCCGGTTTTCTAACTCTTTTTTCAGGCACTGACACTAACGGCGCGGCCACCTCCTCCACTCCAGTATGATCACCCTTGTAAACCCAAACCTTGACGCCAATAATGCCATAAGTTGTTTTAGCCTCAGCTGTACCGTAGTCAATATTAGCACGAAGAGTATGCAATGGCACCCGTCCTTCGCGATACCACTCAGATCGCGCAATTTCAATCCCGTTAAGTCGGCCAGCACTCATAATTTTGATGCCTTGGGCACCTAAACGCATAGCATTTTGCATGGCTCGCTTCATAGCACGTCGGAACATAATGCGCTTTTCCAACTGCGAAGTAATACTTTCAGCAATAAGCTGAGCATCAATTTCGGGTTTTCGTACTTCTTCAATGTTTAGCGCTACGTCGGGTAATCCCATGCGCTTCCTAAGCTCAGTCCGCAGGAATTCAATATCCTCACCTTTCTTACCAATCACTACGCCAGGCCTAGCGGTATATATGGTTATCTTAGCGTTTTTCGCAGGTCGTTCGATAACAATCTTGGATACTCCTGCACCGAAGAGTTTTTTCTTAAGATAATCGCGTACCTCAATATCCTTAAGAAGCATTCCAGCAAAGTTCTTGCTATTGGCATACCACTTAGATGTCCAGCTTTTCTGAACGCTCAATCGGAACCCGATTGGATGAATTTTCTGTCCCATATCTGCTTTAGCTCCCGACGATAATCGTAATGTGACAGGTCTGCTTCTCTATACTATTACCTCGCCCCTTAGCTCGAGCCGACGTCCTCTTCAGTGAGGCTCCTTTATCAACATAGATAGTAGCAACCTTAAGGTCATCTATGTCAGCACCATCATTGTGCTCAGCATTAGCGATAGCCGACTCTAAACCTTTTTTAATAATTACAGCTGCTTTTTTAGGACTAAAAGACAAAGTACTTAGCGCTTTATTAACTGGCAAACCTCGAATCTGATCCGCCACCAAGCGTCCCTTTTGAGCTGATAGGCGAACGCCCTTTACCACTGAGATTGTATTCATCACACCTCCTTATTTTTTTTTGACAACTGCTTTTTTGTCAGCGGCATGTCCTTTGAAAGTGCGCGTCAGCGAGAATTCACCTAGCTTATGACCCACCATGTTCTCAGATATATACACAGGGACATGCTGCTTCCCATTATGCACAGCAATGGTAAGACCGATAAATTCCGGCAGTACAGTAGACCGGCGCGACCAGGTTTTCACAGGTCGCTTATCGTTGGTGGCGCGCACAACTTCAACTTTCTTTACCAAGTAAGCGTCGACGAATGGACCTTTTTTAATGGAACGTGCCATAATTTTTACCCTTTATTCTGAAAGCGGCGGCGCACAATCATGCCACTAGTGCGCTTGTTACGACGCGTACGAAATCCCTTAGCTGGAACACCCCATGGACTCACAGGGTTACGACCAGCAGCAGTTTTACCCTCACCGCCCCCATGCGGATGATCGACTGGATTCATAACCACACCACGCACTGTCGGACGAACTCCGCGCCATCGCATAGCACCTGCCTTGCCAATCGAACGTAAGCTGTGCTCAGCATTACCCACCTCACCTATAGTCGCCTTACAATCCACATGAACCTTCCGAATCTCGCCGGACCGCAAACGCAACTGCGCGTAACCACCCTCACGCGCCAGCAACTGAACTGATGTACCAGCCGAGCGCGCCAACTGCGCACCTTTACCAGGCATCATTTCAATGCAGTGTATTGTCGAACCAACTGGTATATTTCGCAAAGGCAAAGCATTGCCCGCCTTAACTGGCGCTTCCGATCCACTCACCACTTGAGCACCAACTTTGACACCTTTAGGTGCAATAATATAACGACGCTCGCCATCCGAGTAGCATAAGAGAGCAAGATGCGCACTGCGGTTCGGATCATACTCCAAATGCTCAACAGTGGCCGAAACACTATCTTTATCTCGTTTGAAATCTACTATGCGATAATTTTTCTTGTGCCCACCACCCATATGCCGCACAGTGATATGGCCATTATGATTACGACCCGCCGTTCTATTCTTTTTTTCCACTAATTGTGAATGAGGCTTGCCCTTATGCAGTTCATTATTAACCACGCGAACCACAGCACGTCGCCCCGGAGAACTTGGTTTAAGTTTGATCAGCGCCATAATTAACCTTGCTCACTCTCTGAAAAATTTATTTTGTGACCAGGAGCTAGGCATACATATGCCTTCTTCCAATCTTTACGCCGACCCATGAACTTTCCGAAGCGCTTTTGCTTACCTTTAACAAGAGCAACTTGAACACTTTCGACATCAACTTTAAACATTAACTCGACAGCAGCTTTGATTTCAGGCTTCGTAGCAGTTGGCTCCACACGAAATATGACTTGATCATGTTTCTCTGAAACATATGTTGCCTTTTCGGATATCTGAGGCATGTGCAGTACGTTCATCAATCGCTCTTGGCTGAATTTAATATTACTCATCCCAGCACCTCCTCAATCTTCCTCACAGCATCGAGTGTAACAAGTGTTTTTGGAAAGCGCACTAAGCTTACCGGGTCTACCTGATGAGCTTCTAAAACAAACACATTTGCCAAATTACGTGTAGATAAATATAAATTATCATCAAGATCGCTGACAATAACCAGCACACGACCCGAGTTAAACCCCATATCGACCATCATCTGTGCAAACAGCTTTGTCTTTGGCGCAGCAAGTGTCAATTTATCAACAACAGTTAAACGATCCTCGCGCACTAGCTGAGAAAAAATTGAAGCCAAGCCCGCTCGATACATCTTGCGGTTAACCTTCTGTGTAAAATTTTCGTTCGAAGTATTCGGGAATATATTACCGCCACCACGCCATAAAGGGCTGGAAGCCATACCAGCACGCGCACGCCCAGTACCTTTCTGAGCCCAAGGCTTTCGAGTACTTTTCGAAATTTCACTTCGATCTTTTTGTTTACTATTACCAAAACGAGCATTTGCCTGATATGCAATCACCACCTGATGAATCAACGGCTCGTTATACTCCCGGCCGAACAATTCATCAGAGGCTGAAATACTAGAACCAACCACACCTTTACCATCAATAACCTTAAGCTCCATTATACACCCACCTTTACTGCTGGGCGCACAAGCACATCACCACCCTTGGAACCAGGGACAGCACCCATTACAAGCAATAACTGCCGACCAATGTCAATACGGACTATCTTGAGATTTTGCACTGTACGACGCACATCACCAAGATGCCCTGACATGCGCTTACCTGGAAATACACGGCCCGGGTCTTGCGCCATCCCAATAGAACCTGGCACATTATGAGATTTTGAGTTGCCATGCGTAGCACGACCAGAACTAAAATGGTAACGTTTAATTACACCACTAAACCCCTTACCAAGAGTCGTGCCGGTCACGTCAACTTTTTGACCAACCTCAAACAAATCCGCGCCAAGCGTACCACCAGCCTGCAAACCTCTCAATTCCTCAGGAGTAGCAATAAATTCTTTTTGTACGCTACCCGCAACCACGCCCGCTTTAGCATAATGCCCCGCAGCCGCTCTAACAACACGGCTTGCACGTCGCACGCCAAACGTAATTTGAACTGCATTGTAACCATCAGTATTAATAGTTTTAATCTGGGTCACGCGATTATTAGACACGTCCAACACTGTCACCGGCAGAGATATTCCTTCGTCGGTAAAAATGCGGGTCATGCCAATCTTTCGACCGACAAGTCCTAAGCTCATTCTTAATATCCTTCTTAAGGGGCTGACTACAATTGGCCAACCAATTCAATTCTTACAGCTACTGCAATTTAATTACGACATCAACACCTGCAGGCAGATCCAATTTCATTAGCGCATCTACAGTTTTTTCAGTTGGATCAACAATATCCAGCATACGCAGATGAGTTCGAATCTCAAATTGATCGCGTGACGTCTTATTGACGTGAGGTGAACGCAAAATATCAAAACGTTCAATTTTAGTAGGCAGTGGAATAGGACCCTTTACTACAGCCCCAGTACGCTTCGCAGTCTCAACAATCCGTGATGCGGACTGATCAATTAGACGATAATCAAACGCCTTCAGGCGTATACGGATATTCTGACTTTTCATAATTTTTATGTCTACTTTTTAGTTGTTATTACACAACTGCGGATTAACACGAGATTGTACAGCACAATAATTCTTGTTGTACATAATATTATTCAATCACCTTAGCCACCACGCCGGCACCGACGGTTCGACCACCTTCGCGTATCGCAAAACGAAGACCCTCTTCCATCGCTATTGGGGCGATCAAGCTAACCGTCACCGACACATTGTCTCCAGGCATCACCATTTCAGTGCCTTCCGGCAGCTCAACCGCACCTGTTACGTCGGTAGTTCGGAAGTAGAATTGCGGGCGGTAGCCTTGGAAGAACGGTGTATGGCGACCACCTTCGTCTTTACTGAGTACGTATATTTCGGCTGTAAACTTGGTATGCGGGCTGATAGAACCTGGTTTAGCCAAAACCTGACCACGTTCGACATCCTCACGCTTAGTACCACGTAACAATATTCCTACGTTATCACCCGCCTGACCTTGATCAAGCAACTTGCGGAACATTTCTACACCAGTACATATGGTTTTGATAGTAGGCTTTAGGCCGATAATTTCAATTTCTTCACCCACCTTGACGACACCACGCTCCACCCGGCCAGTTACCACGGTGCCTCGACCAGAGATAGAAAAAACATCTTCTACAGGCATCAAAAATGTACCATCCATGACACGCATAGGTTGTGGTATATAGGCATCAAGCGCCTCGGCCAAACGAAAAATGGAGGGCTCGCCAATTTCGGACTGATCACCCTGCAAAGCCTTGAGCGCACTGCCGATAATAATCGGGGTATCATCACCAGGGAAGTCATATTTGGTTAGAAGCTCGCGCACTTCCATTTCGACCAGCTCGAGCAGCTCAGGGTCATCAACCATGTCCGCCTTATTCATGTAGACGATAATGTAGGGAACCCCAACTTGACGCGCCAACAGTATATGTTCACGTGTTTGCGGCATCGGGCCATCTGCAGCTGACACTACCAGAATAGCGCCATCCATCTGCGCAGCACCGGTAATCATGTTTTTTATGTAATCCGCATGACCAGGACAGTCCACATGCGCGTAATGCCGACCAGACGTTTCATACTCAACATGAGCAGTATTAATCGTGATGCCGCGCGCCTTTTCTTCCGGCGCTGCGTCAATCTGATCATAAGCTTTTGCCTCACCGCCAAATTTCTTGGAAAGCACAGTGGAAATCGCTGCTGTCAGGGTGGTCTTGCCATGATCAACGTGACCAATTGTACCTACATTTACGTGCGGCTTGGTACGCTCAAATTTACTCTTTGCCATGATTTAAATTTCCTAGATTATTTGACAGTTTATGAGCCAACTTAAATTATTTCCTGCTACTCATCACCGTTTCAGCCACATTTTTTGGTGCCTCAGCGTAATGCTTAAACTCCATCGTGTAAGTGGCTCGCCCCTGGGTTGCGGAACGCAATGCAGTAGAATAACCAAACATCTCTGCCAAGGGAACTTCGGCCTTTACACTTTTTCCACCCCCAGCCATGTCATCCATACCCTGAACCATGCCACGACGAGATGACAAATCACCCATCACCGTGCCCGTGTAATCTTCCGGAGTTTCCACCTCAACCGACATCATCGGCTCAAGCAACACTGGGCTTGCCTTCCGCATACCATCTTTGAACCCCATAGAAGCGGCCATCTTAAAAGCATTTTCGTTAGAGTCTACATCGTGGTAAGACCCATCGAACAGAGTAACTTTAACATCCACCACGGGAAAGCCCGCCAATACACCATTCGGCAAAGTATCCTCTAAACCTTTCTTAACCGCCGGAATAAATTCACGCGGAACCGCACCGCCTTTAATGGCATCCACAAACTCAAACCCCTTGCCAGTTTCGTTTGGCTCTACTTTTAACCATACATGACCAAATTGACCACGCCCACCCGACTGCTTCACGAACTTACCCTCAACCTCAACCGCCTTACGTATCGCTTCACGGTAAGCCACTTGCGGCGCACCAATATTAGCCTCCACCCCAAATTCTCGCTTCATGCGCTCAACCAATACCTCCAAGTGCAGCTCACCCATACCTGAAATGATGGTTTGACCAGACTCCATATCTGTGTGCACACGGAATGACGGATCTTCTTTTGCCAAGCGATTCAAGGCCATACCCATCTTTTCTTGGTCAGCCTTTGTCTTCGGCTCGACAGCAATATGAATAACTGGCTCTGGAAATATCATACGCTCCAACGTTATCACATTGAGTGGATCACACAAAGTCTCGCCAGTAGTTGCCTCTTTTAAGCCCACTGCAGCAACGATATCACCCGCATAAACCTCTTTAACTTCTTCTCGCTCATTCGCGTGCATCAATAAGATACGGCCTATTCGTTCCTTTTTACCTTTGATAGGGTTATAGATTGTATCGCCTGCCTTCAACTGACCAGAATACACGCGGAAGAAAATCAACTGCCCGACAAATGGGTCGGTCATAATTTTAAAGGCTAAAGCTGAAAATGGCTCATCGTCGTTCGCCTTTCGCTCCCCCATTGATCCATCTTCCAATTCACCTGCAACTGGAGGAATGTCCGTCGGCGCAGGCAAATAGTCAATCACCGCATCCAGCATAGCTTGCACGCCCTTGTTTTTGAAAGCAGAGCCACATAGCATCGGCACTATTTCACTGGCAATGGTTCGAATGCGCAAACATTGCTTAATCTCAGCCTCGGACAAGTCCCCCTCCTCGAGATACTTGTTCATCATCTCCTCGGATGCCTCAGCAGCACTCTCTACCATTTTCGCACGCCATTCTTGCGCTGCCGCCAACAGCTCAACAGGAATATCACGCAACTCAAATTTCATTCCCTGAGAGGGCTCATCCCAGTAAATCGCCTTCATCCTTACCAAGTCAATCACACCCTCAAACTTTTCCTCTGCGCCAATTGGCAATTGTATCGGCACCACATTTGCGCGCAATCGAGTACGCATTTGTTCAAAAACTTTAAGGAAATTCGCACCAGAACGATCCATCTTATTAACAAAAGCCAAGCGCGGCACACCATACTTATTGGCCTGACGCCACACCGTCTCAGACTGAGGTTGCACACCGCCCACGGCACAATACACCATGCACGCACCATCCAGTACGCGCATTGATCTCTCAACCTCGATAGTGAAGTCTACGTGCCCTGGCGTATCGATGATGTTAATGCGGTGCTCAGGCAAACTGGAGTCCATACCTTTCCAATAACAAGTTGTCGCAGCCGATGTAATGGTAATACCCCGCTCTTGCTCCTGCTCCATCCAATCCATCACAGCAGCACCATCATGCACCTCACCAATCTTGTGAGACACACCCGTGTAGAATAAAACCCGCTCAGTGGTCGTAGTTTTACCAGCATCTATATGTGCGCTAATACCGATATTACGGTATCGTTCGATTAATGTTTTCCTTGCCACAGTAATTACCTAACTTAATTTAAACCATCAGAAAAAACTAAACAACCTAGAAACGAAAGTGCGAAAAGGCTTTATTCGCTTCAGCCATACGGTGAACTTCTTCGCGTTTTTTAACTGCACCACCACGGCTTTCTGACGCGTCAAGCAATTCGCCAGCCAAGCGCATCCCCATGGATTTCTCGCCACGTTTACGTGCAAAGTCTTTGAGCCAACGCATCGCCAACGCCATACGCCGCGAAGGACGAACTTCAACAGGAACCTGATAGTTCGCCCCCCCGACACGTCGGCTTTTTACCTCCACTTGAGGCCTGACATTAGTTAACGCAAGATTGAACACTTCGATCGGATCTTTACCGCTTTTTTTAACTATTTGTTCCAAAGCACCATAGAGTATGCGCTCGGCTACAGACTTTTTACCAGCGGTCATCAAAACATTAACGAATTTGGAAAGATCTTGGTTACCATATTTTGGGTCCGGAAGGATTTCGCGCTTGGGAACTTCTCTACGTCTTGGCATATCTAAACCTCATATTAACTGGCAAATTCGAAACTGGCTAATTACCAAATACTTACATAGCCAAATACTTACCTAGCGATAAGCTAGGCCTTTTTGGGGCGCTTTGTACCATATTTAGATCGGGACTGCTTCCGATCTTTTACTCCGGCCGTATCCAAGTTTCCTCGCACCATGTGGTATCGAACACCAGGCAAATCTTTTACTCGGCCACCACGTATAAGCACCACCGAGTGCTCCTGCAAGTTATGGCCTTCACCGCCAATGTAGGAGATAACTTCAAAACCATTTGTTAGACGAACCTTGGCAACCTTGCGTAAAGCAGAGTTTGGTTTCTTTGGTGTTGTAGTATACACACGGGTACATACCCCCCGTTTTTGGGGACTCCCACCTAGGGCAGGGACTTTACTTTTTATACGTTCAGCAACACGAGGCTTACGCACTAATTGGTTGATGGTTGGCATTATCTAAATTTCCTAAAAATTCTATGTATCAGCAATATGAAAAATAGCCGCGCAGACTATGCTTTGCCCTATCTGGCGCAAACAAAATGACCGCGCATTCTATTGAGGAATCCTCAGGCTGTCAAGCAAGCTGGTTGTCTTGTATTTCTGCAGCCAGCTCTTGTTCGCTCAACAACGTCGTTTCCAGACCCAACCCCTGCCGCTGCTTACGCCGTGCAGCATGATAGGCCAAGCCCGTTCCTGCCGGAATCAAGCGACCCACAATGACGTTCTCCTTAAGACCACGAAGCTCGTCTCTCTTCCCCATAATCGCAGCTTCAGTCAGAACGCGCGTAGTTTCCTGAAAGGATGCTGCAGATATAAACGAATCAGTGGATAATGATGCCTTGGTTATTCCCAGCAACATATACTCATATGTTGCTGGTTGCTTTCCCTCACTCTCAACACGTTCATTCTCTTGCAGCAAATCTGCGCGCTCCACCTGTTCTTTAGGGATGAACTTGGTGCCACCCTCATCTACAATCTGCACTCGGCGCAGCATCTGGCGTACTATCACTTCAATATGCTTGTCATTAATCTTAACACCCTGTAGGCGGTATACATCCTGCACTTCATCAGCGATATAACGTGCCAGCGCCGCCACCCCCAACAATCGCAAAATATCATGTGGATCGCGCGGACCGTCCACAATCATTTCGCCTTGGGTCACTATTTGGCCATCGTGCACTAGAACATGCTTGTCTTTAGTTATAAGAAATTCATGCGCCACACCTTCAATATCGGTGATAACCAAACGTTGCTTACCCTTGGTATCTTTGCCGAAAGATGCCGTTCCGGTAACTTCCGCTAACATACCAGCATTCTTAGGTGAACGTGCTTCGAAAAGCTCCGCAACACGTGGAAGCCCCCCTGTAATGTCACGGGTCTTGCTACTTTCTTGCGGAATTCTCGCTAAGACCTCTCCTACACCAACAGGCTGACCATCTACTACGGTGATGATGCAGCCCGTCTGAAATGTTACCGAAACTGGTAACTCTGTTGCCGCCATCTTGATTTCTTGCCCCTCTTCGTCGAGCAAGCGTACCAATGGCCGCAAGACGCCTTTACCTTGGGTACCAGCCAGCTTGGGATCCACCACAAGGGTGGATAATCCAGTTACCTCATCTATTTCTCTGGTAACTGTAACGCCCTCTTTTACATTTTCGAAGCTTGCCCGACCGGCATATTCGGTAATAATAGGACGGGTATGAGGATCCCATGTAGCTAGCACTTCACCTGCACGAACCGAGCTGCCTTCTTGCACAGCCAACATCGCGCCATATGGCACCTTGTGGCGTTCGCGCTCACGTCCATGCTCATCGGTAACCATTATTTCGCCGCTACGCGCCACCACCACTACCTCACCTCGTGTATTACTGACGGTACGCATGTTCGCGCTGTACTTCATCTGACCATTAGACTTACCCTCAACCTGACTGGCAACCACAGTACGCGATGCCGCGCCACCAATATGGAAAGTACGCATAGTTAATTGTGTACCCGGTTCGCCTATGGACTGCGCAGCAATTACGCCAACTGCCTCGCCTACCGTCACAGGCCCACCTCGACCTAAGTCGCGACCGTAACAATTGACGCACAAACCATATCGAGTTTCGCAAGTCAATGGCGTCCGTACATGTACTTCATCGATACCCAGCGATTCGATGCTGTCAACCATATCTTCATCCAATAGAGTGCCCGCTTCATATAGCGTTTCGCTGCTTACTGGATTGACGACATCCTTGCTAACAACGCGACCTAATATGCGCTCTCGCAATGCTTCAATCACCTCGCCGCCCTCAACCAGCGCCTTCAATGCTGCACCAGCACTAGTTCCGCAATCTTCTTCAGCCACCACCAAATCTTGGGTTACATCAACCAGACGACGTGTTAGATAACCAGAATTCGCGGTCTTCAGTGCAGTATCGGCCAACCCTTTTCGTGCGCCATGAGTGGATATGAAATATTGCAGCATATTCAGCCCCTCACGGAAGTTTGCGGTAATCGGAGTTTCAATTATAGAACCATCTGGCTTGGCCATCAGGCCACGCATTCCTGCTAATTGGCGAATCTGAGCTGCAGAACCGCGCGCACCAGAGTCAGCCATCATATATATGGAATTGAAAGATTCCTGCATTACCACTTTGCCCTTATTATCAATAAGCTGCTTAGAGCTCGCACGGTCAATCACAGGCTCACTACCCAACTGATCCATCATAGCTTTGGCCACTCGATCACCGGTACGCCCCCAGATGTCCACCACTTTGTTGTAACGTTCGCCTTGAGTCACCAAGCCGGATGTGTATTGCACGTCAATCTCACTCACCTCTTTTCCTGCTGCAGCAATTAACTCATGTTTTTGTGATGGAACCAGCATGTCATCCAAGCAAATTGAAATACCGGCACGGGTAGCATAAGTAAAGCCGGTAGACATTAACTTGTCAGCCATAATCACGGTATTGCGCAAACCACAACGACCGAAGCAAGTGTTGATAAGTCGAGAAATTTCTTTCTTCTTTAATGCTTTATTGACCAAGCTGAACGGCAGACCATCTGGCAAAATATCTGATAAAATGGCACGTCCCACAGTAGTTTCATACCGTGATCGCCTCTCCTGACTTTCATTTTTTTCATCAAAATAAATTTCAGTAATGCGTACTACCACTTTGGCCTGTAGATCAACATGACCCGACTCATAAGCTCGGAGCGCTTCAGATACGTCCGCAAACAAGGCGCCTTCACCCAGTGCACCGATTTTTTCGCGCGTCATATAATACAGCCCAAGCACAATATCCTGCGACGGAACAATAATAGGCTCGCCATTGGCAGGCGACAGCACATTATTGGAAGCCAACATCAAGGTACGGCACTCCATCTGCGCTTCCAGTGACAGCGGGACGTGCACTGCCATCTGATCACCGTCGAAATCGGCGTTGAAAGCTGTACAAACCAATGGGTGCAACTGGATTGCCTTCCCTTCAATCAGAATCGGCTCAAATGCTTGAATACCGAGACGATGTAGCGTAGGCGCTCGATTTAACAGCACAGGATGTTCACGGATGACGTCTTCCAGTATATCCCACACAACCGGCTCTTCCGCTTCCACCATACGCTTACCTGCTTTAATGGTTGTGGCCAGCCCGAGAACTTCAAGTTTGTGAAAAATAAATGGCTTGAATAGCTCCAGCGCCATTTTCTTGGGCAAACCGCACTGATGCAATTTCAATTGCGGACCCACCACAATTACAGAACGACCGGAATAATCTACACGTTTACCTAGCAAATTTTGACGGAAACGCCCGCCTTTGCCCTTGATCATATCAGCCAACGATTTCAACGGACGCTTGTTAGCGCCAGTCATTGCCTTTCCGCGACGACCATTATCCAAAAGTGAGTCAATTGATTCCTGTAGCATGCGCTTTTCATTGCGCACAATAATTTCTGGCGCCTTCAACTCCAGAAGGCGTTTCAAGCGGTTATTCCGGTTGATTACACGGCGATACAAATCATTCAGATCAGAAGTCGCAAAGCGTCCGCCATCTAGCGGAACTAGTGGACGCAGCTCTGGCGGCAAAACTGGCAACACCATCATAATCATCCACTCGGGCTTGATGCCGGAGAGCAGAAATGCCTCAAGTATCTTCAGTCTTTTCGCATATTTCTTTATTTTTGTTTCAGAACTAGTCGCTTCAAGATCGGCACGCAACTTTTCCACCTCAGCTGGCACATCCAACGCGTGCAATAGAGCGCGTATTCCTTCCGCCCCCATTACTGCGGAAAACTCATCGCCATATTCTTCGAGTTTGGCCAGATAATCATCTTCAGATAGTAATTGAGCGCGCTCGAGCGTGGACATCCCTGGGTCAGTCACTACGTATGCTTCGAAATAGAGTACGCGCTCTATGTCGCGTAACGTCATATCCAGCACCATTCCCAAGCGCGACGGCAAGGACTTTAAGAACCAAATATGCGCCACCGGACTTGCCAGTTCGATATGCCCCATACGTTCGCGACGCACTTTAGATAGCGTTACTTCCACACCGCATTTCTCGCAGATAACCCCACGATGTTTTAGGCGCTTATACTTGCCGCACAAGCACTCATAGTCCTTGGTAGGGCCAAAAATTTTGGCGCAAAACAAGCCATCGCGCTCCGGCTTGAAGGTACGATAGTTAATGGTTTCCGGCTTCTTCACTTCGCCGTAGGACCAAGAACGAATTTTCTCCGGTGAGGCCAGCCCGATCTTGATCGCGTCGAACTCATCCTTCTGCGTTACTTGCCTGAACAAATCCAGCAATGCTTTCATATGTAACTCCTAAATATTCGGCAGCAATGTAGGGTACGCTTTGCGCACCAATCTTGAGCGGCGTTCAATGCGCCGCTATTCCCTACTCTCGATGACGAACAAGATCGATATCAATAGCCAAGGAACGGACTTCCTTGGTTAGCACATTGAAGGACTCCGGCATACCGGCATCAATCTTGTGATCGCCCTTGACAATGCTCTCGTAAATCTTGGTGCGCCCAGCCACATCATCTGACTTGACTGTAAGCATTTCCTGTAGCGTGTAGGCTGCGCCATATGCTTCCAGCGCCCATACTTCCATTTCACCAAAACGCTGGCCTCCGAATTGCGCCTTGCCGCCCAGCGGTTGCTGTGTAACCAAACTGTAAGGGCCTGTGGAACGCGCGTGCATCTTGTCATCCACCAAGTGATTCAGCTTTAATACATGCATATAACCCACCGTGACTGAACGATCAAATGCAACTCCACTCCGCCCATCGTATAGTGTTACCTGGCCTGAACGCGGTAAGTCTGCTAGCTCTAACATGTCCTTAATTTCATCTTCATTCGCGCCATCGAACACCGGCGTGGCAAACGGAACACCACCTCTCAGGTTATGGCAGAGATCTAGCACCTCCTCGTCACTGAACGCAGCAATCTCCACTGCCTGATCATGCATATAAATTTTACTTAGGAATGTACGAATTGTTTCAATTTTGGCTTGTATGTCCAACATCTTGCCTATCTTCTGCCCCAAGCCCTTAGCAGCCCAACCCAAATGGGTTTCCAATATCTGCCCTACATTCATACGCGATGGAACACCAAGCGGGTTCAACACAATGTCAACTGGCGTGCCATCCGCCATATAAGGCATGTCTTCCACCGGCACAATGCGTGACACAACACCCTTGTTACCATGACGACCAGCCATCTTGTCGCCAGGCTGCAAACGACGTTTCACCGCCACATACACCTTAACCATCTTCTGCACGCCAACTTGCAGCTCATCGCCTTGAGTCAAATTTCGCTTCTTTAATTCAAATGCCGCATCGAATTCCAATCGCTTTTGCACTAAACTTTCCTTGACCTGCTCCAGTTGTGATGCAGTATCTTCGCTATCGAGTCGAATATCGAACCATTGATGACGCTCCAAGCTATCTAGGTATTCCTTGGTCAACTTGGTACCCTTAGCTAGTTTTTTGGGCCCTCCATTGACTACCTTACCTAATAGCAGCCTACCAAGGCGAGTAAACACATCGACTTCAACGATACGCATTTGATCAGCTAAATCTTTCTTATAACGTTTCAATTCATCGTCGATAATTTGTTGTGCGCGTTGATCACGCTGCAATCCCTCTCGTGTAAACACCTGCACATCAATCACTGTCCCAGAAATTCCAGCTTGCACTCGCAGGCTTGTATCCTTGACATCGGATGCTTTTTCGCCAAAAATAGCGCGAAGCAATTTTTCCTCTGGTGTCAGTTGAGTTTCACCTTTAGGAGTAACTTTACCAACCAGTACGTCACCAACCCCGACTTCTGCGCCAATGTGCACAATGCCGCACTCATCCAAACGAGCCATTTGCCCCTCGGAAAGATTAGGAATGTCACGAGTAATCTCCTCCGAACCAAGTTTGGTATCGCGCGCCACAACTGTAAGCTCTTCAATATGAATAGAGGTGAATCGATCTTCCGCCACCACTCGCTCGGAAATCAGAATCGAGTCCTCATAGTTGTAGCCATTCCAAGGCATGAACGCCACCAGCATATTCTGGCCCAGAGCCAACTCACCCATATCGGTGGACGCGCCGTCAGCAATCACATCGTCACGAGCAATTACGTCCCCCATCTTGACCAGCGGACGCTGGTTGATGTTAGTGTTCTGATTAGAGCGGGTGTACTTGGTCAGATTATATATATCCACGCCAACTTCGCCGTGTGTAGTTTCATCATCATTAACTCTAACTACAATACGACCAGCATCCACGTAATCAATTCGCCCGCCTCGCCATGCCTGAACTGTGGTGCCGGAATCCACTGCCACAGTGCGTTCAATTCCAGTTCCAACCAACGCTTTCTCTGCACGTAAACAAGGCACAGCTTGGCGCTGCATATTAGCTCCCATTAAAGCTCGATTTGCATCATCATGCTCCAAGAAAGGTATTAGCGCCGCCGCCACTGACACCACCTGGGCAGGTGCCACATCCATGTATTCAATGCGATCCGGCGAAGCCAGCACGAACTCGTTGTTCTGGCGAGATGAAATCACGTCATTAGTAAACTTTCCTTTACTGTCTAGCGTAGCGTTGGCCTGAGCAATGGTAAACTTGCCTTCCTCAATCGCAGATAAGTATTTAACTTCATCAGTCGCATTGCCCACAACCACATGGCGATATGGCGTTTCAATGAAACCATAATTATTAATGCGCGCATATAGTGCCAACGAATTGATCAAGCCAATATTCGGCCCCTCGGGCGTCTCAATCGGGCACAAACGACCATAATGTGTCGGGTGTACATCACGCACTTCGAAGCCAGCACGTTCACGAGTTAACCCACCAGGCCCAAGCGCAGAGATACGGCGTTTGTGCGTCACTTCCGACAAGGGGTTAGTCTGATCCATAAATTGCGACAATTGACTTGAGCCGAAGAACTCCTTAACCGCCGCAGAAATTGGTTTAGCATTAATCAAGTCATGCGGCATTAGATTGTCTGTTTCGGCCTGGCCCAAACGTTCCTTTACTGCACGTTCAACGCGCGCCAACCCAGTGCGAAACTGGTTCTCAGCCAATTCACCGACAGCGCGCACACGTCGGTTACCGAGGTGATCAATATCGTCAATTTCGCCACGACCATTGCGCAACTCGACCATAATTTTGATTACCGCGACGATGTCCTCGTTGGACAGCGTAACTGGACCTGTCAGCTCATCTGATCCAATACGACGATTGAATTTCATACGCCCTACAACCGATAAGTTATAACGCTCGTCTGAGAAAAACAGTCCGTTAAAGAGGTTTTCCACCGCATCCTCTGTAGGCGGCTCTCCGGGACGGATCATACGATAGATAGCAACTCGTGCCGTCCACTGGTCGGTAGTTTCATCAGTACGCAAAGTCTGAGATATGTAACCCCCTTGATCCAGATTATTTGTATAGAGCGTACGGATTTTTTTCTCGCCAGCCGCCTGCAGTTTAGCCAACAACTCTTCTGTGATCTCATCGTTGGCATTGGCGATAATTTCGCCACTATCCTTATCTATGACGTTATTAGCCAGCACGCGCTCGTACAGAAAATCATCCTCTACAGCTAATTTGTCAATACCTGCTTCCTGAATTTCACGAATATGGCGCACAGTAATCCGCTTGCCACCGGCCACTATCACCTTGCCACTCTTGTCTAGGATATCAAAGCGCGCCACTTCTCCACGCAAGCGAGCTGGCACCACTTCAAACTGAATCCCTTTTTTACCAAGGTGAAACGTATCGCAGTCAAAAAAAGCCTCAAGAATCTGCTCGGGTGTGTAGCCTAGCGATTTCAATAAAATAGTGACCGGCATTTTGCGACGACGATCTATACGGAAATAAACATAATCCTTTGCATCGAACTCGAAATCCAGCCATGAGCCGCGATATGGAATAATGCGCGCTGAAAACAATAATTTGCCTGAGCTATGCGTTTTACCGCGGTCATGTTCAAAGAAAACGCCTGGTGAACGGTGCAATTGCGAAACAATAACTCGTTCGGTGCCATTAACGACAAATGAACCAGTATTCGTCATTAATGGTATTTCACCCATGTATACTTCTTGCTCTTTCACTTCCTTTACGACGGTCGGCTTGGATACCTCCTTATCGAACAAGGTCAAGCGCACACGAGCACGTATCGGGGATGCATACGTCAAACCACGTTGCTGGCACTCTTTTACATCGAAAGGAGGCACACCCAAGTTGTAGCTAACAAAATCAAGACGCGCATATTTGTTATGGCTCTCAATTGGAAAAATTGAATGGAAAGCAGCTTGCAGTCCATCGTTTATTCGTTGCTCAGGCAATAGACTGGCCTGAAGAAAAGCACTGTATGATTCAAGTTGCGTGGACAGCAAAAATGGTATCGGCAAAGCACCGACACGTTTTGCAAAACTTTTACGAATACGTTTTTTTTCAGTAAAAGAATAACTCATAATATCTCCACGACCGAGGGAAAAGACAATGGACAAAAACCATTTTATAGCCTGCTGTCCATTATCTTCTTAAAACGGCAAAAGGCTGGCGGGCATCCGTCAGCCTTTTGACACGTACAATATTTACTTGATTTCAGCAGTTGCACCAGCCTCGATCAATTGTTTCAAGATAGCGTCAGCATCGGAATTGCTCACACCTTCTTTTACTGCCTTCGGTGCACCATCGACTAGATCCTTAGCCTCTTTCAACCCGAGGCCGGTAATCGCACGAACCACTTTAATCACGTTCACCTTACTAGCACCCGCAGCAGTTAGTATCACACTGAACTCAGTTTGTTCAGCTGTTGCAGCGCCTGCAGCCGCTGCAGGCGCTGCAACAGCCACAGCAGCAGCGGATACTCCAAATTTTTCTTCCATTTCTTTGATCAGCACAGATAATTCCAGCACTGTCATTTGCGCAATTGCGTCCAGAATGTCAGCCTTATTTACAGCCATAATTGTTCTCCTAATATTAATTCGAAAAGTTTGACAAGAGCGTTAAACAGCGGCCGTTTCGGCTTCCTTTTTATCGCGGATAGCAGCTAAGCCGCGCACGAAATTACTGGTCGCGGCATTCATGGTCGCCATCAAACGTGCAATCAACTCATTTCGACTTGGGATAGCAGCCAGCTCAGCGATCTGCTCCGCAGACATCAAAGAACCAACCATCGCACCTGCCTTGATTATCATCTTGCTGTTTGTCTTGGCAAATTCATGCACTATTTTCGCTGCCGCGACGGGATCAGCACTAATACTGTAGACCAGCGGTCCAACCATTTTTTCAGCCAAGCCCTCAAATTGAGTGCCTAGTACAGCTCGACGCGCCAATGAGTTTTTTAACACACGAAAATACACATCAGACTTGCGTGCAGTGGCGCGCAGCTTTGTAATATCGCTGACTGCAATGCCACGGTACTCTGCCAATACAATAGTCTGAGCTTGCGTTACCTGCTCGTTAACTTCTGCCACTATTGCTTGTTTATCTTGCAGATTAAGACCCAAATCATTCTCCATCTTCAATTGGAACACCAAACCAAAGCTCAGCGATCCATCGTTAAAAACTGCGTCCTTAAGCCAGAGCTATAACATCGCGCCTTATCACGGACACACCATCTACGTAAGCGCAAGTAAAAGGGAGCAGCAGAAGCCTTGATCTTAATGCCTCCACACAACACCACTTCTTTACATTAAACCCTATCGGGTACTTACGGTCTTTGACAATCTGCCAATAAGCCAGCAGTTCAAAGCCTGTCTACAGCACAACGATCTAATCAATCATGCCGCACAATCTGTATTTAGACCATCCTCTAACTTTAAATTATTACGAAGAACAACTTCCGGATTTCTATAATTAGAGTTAAGAAGATACGAAATTATCCCGCTAAACTAGCCTGCTCAATGCGAATACCCACACCCATCGTGCTGGAAACAGACATTTTTTTTAGGTACACACCCTTTGCAGCAGCTGGCCTAGCTTTATTTAAGGCATCGACCAGCGCCATCAAATTTTCGCGTAGCGCTTCCAAAGCGAATGAAGCGCGTCCAATGGTGCACTGTATGACTCCATTCTTATCGGTGCGGTACTGCACCTGACCAGCCTTAGCATTTCTCACGGCGCCAGCCACATCAACGGATACCGTACCCACCTTAGGGTTAGGCATCAATCCACGCGGTCCAAGAATCTGACCTAATTGACCAACGATACGCATAGCATCAGGGGAAGCTATCACAACATCAAAATTCATATTGCCAGCTTTGATACTCTCAGCCAAATCTTCGAAGCCCACCACATCCGCACCAGCCGCCTTAGCTTCATCAGCCTTGGCACCTTGAGCAAACACAGCAATACGTACTGTCTTGCCAGTCCCCTTGGGCAACACCACAGCACCACGCACTAATTGATCAGACTTTCGAGCATCTATGCCTAAATTGATTGCAATGTCGATAGACTCATCAAATTTGGCCTTAGCAGTTTCTTTTGCTAAATTCAACGCCTCATTCACCGCGTACAGCTTGTTACGGTCAACTTTTGCAATCAACATCTTATAACGCTTAGATATATGTGCCATGCTATACCCCCTCCACAACAATGCCCATACTGCGCGCGCTACCGGCAATAGTGCGTACCGCCGCATCCATGTCAGCAGCGGTCAGATCCGGCATCTTGGTTGTTGCAATTTCTTCTGCCTGTTGACGTGTCAACTTTCCAACCTTGTCTGTATGCGGCTTTGGGCTTCCCTTCTGCACACCTGCCGCCTTCTTAATTAGAATGGTTGCAGGCGGAGTTTTCATAATAAATGTAAAACTTTTGTCCGCATAAGCCGTAATTACCACAGGAATTGGCAAGCCCGGCTCTACGCCCTGAGTCTGTGCATTAAATGCTTTACAGAACTCCATGATATTCAAACCACGCTGACCTAACGCCGGACCTATAGGCGGACTGGGATTCGCCTTACCGGCTGGAACTTGCAACTTGATAAAACCTATAATCTTCTTTGCCACAACACTCTCCCCATGGGTTCAAGCGAACGCATTCGCGCTCTCCCCGATAAACAAGAAAAGAAATAAAGAAGAACTGAGTAAAGAATGCCGACATTCGGCTCCTTTTCATAGCTCACCCTCAACTCACCGCTTCAAGCCTTTTCAACTTGACCAAAATCCAACTCCACAGGTGTGGACCTACCAAAAATAGTCACTGCCACCCTCAATTTATTTTTATCATAATTGACGTTTTCTACCACACCATGGAAATCAGTGAACGGCCCATCCTTTACACGCACTGCCTCACCTACTTCAAATAACACTTTGGGTCTCGGCTTTTCTACTCCAGCCTGCATTTGATGCATAATATTTTGCACTTCTTTTTCGCTTATGGGAGTAGGCTTCATTGCCGAACCACCCAAAAAACCAGTAACCTTGGGCGTACTCTTAACGAGGTGCCAGCTTTCGTCGGTCATTTCCATCTCGACCAGCACATAACCTGGGAAAAATTTACGCTCACTAATATTTTTCTGACCCGACTTCAACTCAACAACCTCTTCCACCGGCACCAAAATCTGGCCAAACTGATCTTCTAATTCCGCACGCTGAATACGCTCAGGCAACGCACGCTGCACGTATTTTTCAAACTGAGAATACGTATGAACAACAAACCAACGCTTGGACATTATTCACGCCCCATTAATTTATTAACCACCAATAACAAACTGGCATCAACCGCCCATAAAAATAATGCCATTACAACCGCAAAAAGAAGTACCACGCCTGTGGTCTGCACTGTTTCCTTGCGCGACGGCCACACCACGCGCTTAGCCTCCGCTACGGATTCCGCGCCAAATGCAAATAAGCGCTTGCCTGGCTCGGTCATCCAAACCACAACAGCAGCCAACGAAAACCCGAGCAATACCGAAGCCAGCTTTATAACTGCAGCACTTTCGCGCAAAGCATAAAACCCCGCAATGCCCGCAGCAACGAACATAAACGCGACAACTAATTTAATTTTATCTGCCATGCGTAATCTGCTCGTCTTTCCTGAAGATTTAACTGGCAGGCCAGGAGGGTTTCGAACCCCCAACCCTCGGTTTTGGAGACCGATACTCTACCAATTGAGCTACTGGCCTAATTTTTTAAACGGAAATAGCAAAGCAACCAAGATGAGGACCCGCACTTGCAACCCCTCCCTCTTTGTAGCCGCTATTCAATCACCTTAGCCACCACGCCGGCACCGACGGTTCGACCACCTTCGCGTATCGCAAAACGAAGACCCTCTTCCATCGCTATTGGGGCGATCAAGCTAACCGTCACCGACACATTGTCTCCAGGCATCACCATTTCAGTGCCTTCCGGCAGCTCAACCGCACCTGTTACGTCGGTAGTTCGGAAGTAGAATTGCGGGCGGTAGCCTTGGAAGAACGGTGTATGGCGACCACCTTCGTCTTTACTGAGTACGTATATTTCGGCTGTAAACTTGGTATGCGGGCTGATAGAACCTGGTTTAGCCAAAACCTGACCACGTTCGACATCCTCACGCTTAGTACCACGTAACAATATTCCTACGTTATCACCCGCCTGACCTTGATCAAGCAACTTGCGGAACATTTCTACACCAGTACATATGGTTTTGATAGTAGGCTTTAGGCCGATAATTTCAATTTCTTCACCCACCTTGACGACACCACGCTCCACCCGGCCAGTTACCACGGTGCCTCGACCAGAGATAGAAAAAACATCTTCTACAGGCATCAAAAATGTACCATCCATGACACGCATAGGTTGTGGTATATAGGCATCAAGCGCCTCGGCCAAACGAAAAATGGAGGGCTCGCCAATTTCGGACTGATCACCCTGCAAAGCCTTGAGCGCACTGCCGATAATAATCGGGGTATCATCACCAGGGAAGTCATATTTGGTTAGAAGCTCGCGCACTTCCATTTCGACCAGCTCGAGCAGCTCAGGGTCATCAACCATGTCCGCCTTATTCATGTAGACGATAATGTAGGGAACCCCAACTTGACGCGCCAACAGTATATGTTCACGTGTTTGCGGCATCGGGCCATCTGCAGCTGACACTACCAGAATAGCGCCATCCATCTGCGCAGCACCGGTAATCATGTTTTTTATGTAATCCGCATGACCAGGACAGTCCACATGCGCGTAATGCCGACCAGACGTTTCATACTCAACATGAGCAGTATTAATCGTGATGCCGCGCGCCTTTTCTTCCGGCGCTGCGTCAATCTGATCATAAGCTTTTGCCTCACCGCCAAATTTCTTGGAAAGCACAGTGGAAATCGCTGCTGTCAGGGTGGTCTTGCCATGATCAACGTGACCAATTGTACCTACATTTACGTGCGGCTTGGTACGCTCAAATTTACTCTTTGCCATGATTTTTCCTCATCAACACCGAATTAACAATAGTATCTCAACAAAACCCATTGGTGCCCATGGCGGGAATCGGACCCGCGACCTCTCCCTTACCAAGGGAGTGCTCTACCACTGAGCCACATGGGCCAACTCAAACTGGAGCGGGTGAAGGGAATCGAACCCTCGTCGTAAGTTTGGAAAACTTCTGCTCTACCATTGAGCTACACCCGCACGCTTTGCCGCCAAAATGACATGCAACCACACCACTACTACTCAGCGCAGTCAAATTTAGCTACCAAACTTAAAGAAACAAAAAACTGGTGGAGGGAGAAGGATTCGAACCTTCGAAGGCAGAGCCGTCAGATTTACAGTCTGATCCCTTTAACCGCTCGGGAATCCCTCCAAACGTAACTAGCTATTATCCATCTCCTTACCCCCATTGTCAACGACACTTTGTTAGCCCCAAGTAGTAATGTCCGGTTTCTCCCAAATAGAAATGTCCGCTGGTG